>JANODZ010000600.1:0-2087 GCA_031412935.1 Anaerolineales bacterium | reverse complement strand
GGTGTACGCGCGCTGAGAAGTATCGGCGAACAAGTTTTGAATTTGGTTTTGACACTTGGCGGTTCGATGACGTCAGAGCATGGGGATGGAATCGTGGGAGGCGAGTGGATCGAAAAAATTTACGGCAGGCAAGTTACGGATGCCATGCGGATGTTGAAGAAAATGGCCGACCCTGATAATTTATTGAACCCCGCGAAAATGTTTGATGCGCCAGCGATGGATACACATTTGCGCTATGGCGAAAATTATCGTGTAAATGTCTGGAATTCAACTTTGCATTTTGATCATCAGCGCGGACTTGCCGGCGCGATCGAGCAGTGTAATGGCCAGGGCGTCTGCAGAAAAACCACAGGAGTCATGTGCCCGTCGTTTCAGGCGACCCGCGCTGAAGCGTTAAGTACAAGAGGGAGGGCAAATCTTCTCAGGGCGTTGATGTCGTCGAATATCGAATATTCGAAGATCCGAAATTCGGAAATTGAATCAGCTGCGTATTCCAGCCTTGACTTGTGTTTGGCTTGCAAAGGCTGCACATCCGAATGCCCCAGCGGCGTAGACATGCCAAGGTTGAAATATGAATTTATGAATGAATATTACAAGTCTCATCGCCGGCCGCTGCATGATTATTTATTCGGTTATTTCCATGTGATTTCAAAATGGCTTTCGCCTGTTGCGTCACTGGCAAATGCTTTAATGAAAATGGATGGGTCACGCAAGTTGATCGCGCAGTTTGCTGGAATTACAGACCTGCGGCCGTTTCCAGTTTTTTCCAATAAAAAGGCAAAACCAGGAAGTCACACAGATGCGAACAGAAAGACTGTTTTATTTTTGTCTGATGTATTTTCACAGCATTTGGAGCCGCAGGTGGAGCAGGCCGCTTTTGATATTTTAGATGCTGCAGGATACGATGTGAAGGTTCTGCCGGTCGTGGGCGCGGGCGCTTCCTTTCTGTCAAAGGGATTTATTAAGCAGGCGCGCGATCATGCGGGAAAAGTTCTAGATGCGATCAATGCCCTCGACGGCGGAGCAGGCTTGAGCGTGGTCGGATGCGAACCGCCTGAGGTATATTGCCTCAAGCATGAATATGTCACATTGCTGCCAGAACGCCGCAATGAGATAGAGTCCATCACCAGGAATGTTTGGCTTGTGGATGAATTTTTGGTGCGAACTTCACAGCTCACCTCTCTTTTAAAAAAAGCAGATGGGAACGCGCGCGAAAAAGTAACATTTCATCCGCATTGCCACCAACGCGCAGAGGGACTTGCGAGCGACGGCCTGCCGACTGGCACGTCTGCAACTGTTGAAATGTTGAAACTGTTTGGCTTTGAAGTGGACTTGATCGATGCGGGTTGCTGCGGCATGGCTGGCACATTCGGTTTTGACGCAGAGCATTATCAGCTTTCCATGCAAATTGGCGAGCTGGGTGTATTGCCAAAAGCAAGAGCATCGAGAATTGAAAATCGAGAATTGGTTTCGAGCGGCGCGGCATGTCGAATGCAGATCCTGCATGGGGCGGGCGTGGAAGCGAAGCATCCGCTGGAGTTGGTGAGGGCGAAATTAATTAATAATTGACATACAACACCATTCCGTAAATATGGTTTCATATTTGCGGAATGTTTTGCATTAATCGAATAAACCTACTCGATTGTAATTGTGATGCTCGCAATCGCATCGCCGCTGAAGGATGGATTCTGATCCGGATCGCGGCGTGTGATGGAATTTACAACATCCATGCCGCTGACGACCTGCCCAAAGATGGTGTATCCGCCGTTCAGGAATTCAGCGGGTCCAAATGTGATAAAGAACTGACTGCCATTCGTATCCCGCCCCGCGTTCGCCATCGCCAACACTCCAGCTATATCAAAAACCAGATCGCTATCTTCGTTGACAAATTCATATCCGGGTCCGCTCGTGCCTGTGCCGCTTGGGTCGCCGCCCTGCGCCATGAAATCCTCGAGGACACGATGAAAGGTAACGCCGTTGAAGAATCCCTTGCATGAGAGGAACACAAAACTATTAACTGTGATGGGAGCTTTGGCGGCATACAATTCGATCTTAAATTCACCGCCAGCTTCCATCTTGACCGTCGC
>JANODZ010000599.1:0-3307 GCA_031412935.1 Anaerolineales bacterium | reverse complement strand
CAGGGTCGCATGTCGGGTTTTTATTTTACAGATGGAAATCAGCATCTCGACCATGATACACAGCAGAATCATTTTGCTCCGCACACCACAAGCGATCTGCTGTTCAAGGGAGCCTTAAAGGGCAAGAGTCGCTCTGTTTGGCAGGGCATGATCTACGTTGCGCCCGGCGCGCAAAAAACAGATGGCTATCAAGCCAATCGCAATCTAGTGCTCGATGATCAGGCACGCGCAGATTCAATCCCCGGCCTGGAGATTCTCGCCGACGATGTCCGCTGTACACATGGCGCAACGGTTGGCAAACTTGAGAAAGAGCCGTTGTTTTATCTTAAGTCACGCGGTATTCCACAAGCCGAAGCAGAGCGCCTAGTCGTGGAAGGTTTCTTTGACCCGATCATGCAGCGAATACCATTTGAAGGAGTGCGTCAGAGATTTCAACAGGCAATTCAAGATAAATTATCCGCAGGAGCAGGAGAAGGATAGGTTTGAAATTAGAAATTCTCCAGGTTCAATAAGGGATGCAATAGAGATTATCGGAATTAATCCGCAGATTTGGCAGATTATACAGATTTGAAATTTTCAAAGGGCAAATCGGCGAAAATCCAGGCAACACCTGCACTGGCACCAGGTGCAAGTGTCTGCGGATAAAACAGTTGTTTTCGCTACTACCGATAAAGTCTAATAAAATAAATACTGATAGTTCAAAAATAACCATCAGCAAGAAGAGGCACTAGCCGCCTCAATATTTAAAGATAGGATGTGATCCATGGCAATTAAATCGAAAGTCAAATTGAAGGCAAAGAATAAAGCAAAGTTAAAGGCAGCTGGCAAGACCAAAGCGGTGATTAAAGCAAAAGCTGCAAAGATATCAAAATCGAAGCCCGCTGCAAAAGCAAAAACATCAAAGAGCCTAATGCTCAAGTCTTATATAAAAGTTAAACCAACAACGAAATTAGCTTCGAAACCCAAAGACATAATGGGAATACCGGAAAATACAGCAATTGCAAAGCCTGCGGCCATGCTGGCAGCGCCGGCTGGTAGAAAACCGAAAAATGCTGCAGCAAAAACTGCAGTCGTGAAACGAAATGGAAACCCGCAAATTCCGCGGCGGCTTATTAAACGATCGCAGCGGGCGAATCAATTTACGTATATGAAGGCGCCAGGAATTGAACATGATTTTGAAGTTGCAGATACCGTTGAGGTATTTTGTGACCATGAAAAGAATCGTGAGCGCATTCGCGGCTGGGTCAAAGGAATCGTTGTGCAGGTTGATCATAAAATGGCGGCAGTGCAATTCCGTTCGAATGTTTATCTGACCGACGGCTGGATGGTGCCTGATCGTATTTTGTGGTATCCGGTAAATTCTGAGCACATTCGGGCTGTAGCTGGCAAGAAGATCGTCAAGAAAGATTTTATTCCAGTATATTAGCGGGTAAATAAATACGCGGGTTTTTTCTGTGCCAGCGTGTTTACGCCATTAATTTAAAAATTCTTCCATGAAACTAAACCTGACTGAAATCCGAAATGATTTTCCCATTCTGGAGCGTGAATTACGGGCTGGAGTGCGATTGACCTATCTTGATTCCACAGCGACTTCACAGAAGCCATTGTCTGTGATCGAGGCAATGAATGATTACTATCGTCGTTCCAATGCCAATATTCATCGCGGTGTTCATACCCTCGCCGAGGAAGCTACAGCTTTATATGAAAGCGCGCGTGAGAAGATCGCAAAATTTATCCACGCCGCTTCTGCCCGCGAAATCATTTATACACGGAACACCACCGAATCCATAAATCTCGTTGCTTACAGCTGGGCGCGCGCAAATTTGAAGCCGGGCGATCTGATTATTCTGACCGAAATGGAACACCATAGCAACCTTGTTCCGTGGCAGATGTTGCAGGCGGAACGCGGCGTTGATTTGGACTTCATCCCCGTTACTGAAGATGGCTTGCTTGATCTTGAGATTTATAACGCGCTTCTTTCCCGCCGCCCGAAGCTGGTCTCGTTTACGCACATGTCCAACGTTTTGGGGACGATCAACCCCGCCGCAGAGATCATTCGATTGGCACACGAAGCAGGCGCGATTGTGTTGGTGGATGGCGCTCAATCTGTGCCGCATTTAAAGGTGGATATGCAAGCCCTCGACGCAGATTTCTATGCCTTCTCGGCGCATAAAATGTGCGGACCGACCGGCATCGGCGCATTGTATGGCAAATCTGCATTACTCGATTCCATGCCGCCGTTTTTAGGCGGCGGGGATATGATCAAAGAAGTAAAGCTGCGTTCATTTCGCGCAAATACTTTACCGCATAAATTTGAAGCAGGGACGCCTGCCATAGCGGAAGCGATTGGTTTCGGCGCGGCAATCGATTACTTAACAAAAATTGGTATGGATAATATCGCGGCACACGAGCATGAGATCACTGAATACGCCCTGGAGCGATTGGAAGAAATACCCGGTGTTAAGTTGTTGGGTCCCTCCGCGGATAAAAAAGGCGGGGTGGCGGCCTTCACACTTGAAGGGGTTCATCCGCACGATGTGGCGCAGATATTGGATCGGGACGGAATCGCCGTGCGGGCGGGGCATCATTGCGCGCAGCCGTTACACGAAAAATTTGGAATTCCCGCCAGCAGCCGGGCTTCTTTCTATTTATACAATACAAAAGATGAAGTGGATTTGCTCGTGAATGGAATTTATAAAGTAAAAGAGATGTTTGGATAATTATGGACGATCTTTACCGCGAAGTTATCATTGAGCATTACAAAAACCCATCTTATCGCGGCAAACTAGACCCGAACGATTTTACCTTCGCAGACAATAATCCATTGTGCGGCGATCATATTCAAATTGACTTGCGCGTAGGCAAAGATGGCGTTGTTTCCGATGCGAGATTTGACGGACATGGATGTGCCATATCGCAAGCCTCAGCCGATTTGCTGGTCGAATTCATTATTGGCAAACCTGTTGAAGAAGTGAAGAAACTCAACAAGAACTCAGTTCTTGAGTTGCTTGGAATTGAACTGGGACCGGTCCGCTTGAAGTGTGCCCTTCTTTCCCTAAAGGTGCTAAAAGCAGGTGTATATGGGTTGGGTGAAGCCAGCGATGCATTGGTGGAATGAGATCGTAGACACGTAGACAGGTAAAAACGTAAACATGTTTAATTATGCGGTTATTGATGAATCGAAAATTGAATTTAGTGAGATCGCCCTCGCCTCTGAACTCCCAAACGGCGGGCGCTTATTTGTTGACATTGGCGATAAACCTATTGTCATCTTCAACATCGCCGGTCAATACTTTGCTATTGGTGA
>JANODZ010000598.1:0-2231 GCA_031412935.1 Anaerolineales bacterium | reverse complement strand
GGCAGCTTGCGCGCAGTGATTTTAGTGTCCCCCCACGAACGGCTCAACGGCTCAACGGCTCAACGGCGGTTAGGTCCGCGACGCCGTCCGAAGGATCGGGCTTGCGCCCCTCTGCCGCCAATTTCCTTGGCGGCTTTTTTGTGCCCCACGACTGGGGATAGATCGCCCGCTCAGGCAAGGAGCTCCTCCATCGATTCGGGATATCTGTTCACGGGATACCTCCTCTCCGTCACGGAAAGCCCCCCGGCCCCCGGCTCAGTTTTCCCGCCCTCCATCTGATTCCGTAAATTTCTGCAATCCAGTCGCCATTATGACCACCCACCCAACTTATCCTATCCGAGTCGGCTATCACCAAGGCGGCCAACCGAACGTCAGCGTCATCGTCGGTGGGTGAGATCCTGCATTCTTATTCCGAAAGGTCCTCGTCAGATCCCCATCTCCTCCCCATGGAAATCCTCTGCGCCACGACAGCCGAAGAGTGCGAAAAAATCTTTCGCTTCCGATACTCGATCTATGTCGAGGAGATGGGCAAACCAATGCCCGGTGCGGACCATGAACGCCGCACGCTGCGGGATGATCTCGACGTGCGGTCCACTCACCTTTACGCCCGGCGGGGCAATGAACTGATCGGTGCGATTCGGATCATCTGGGGTGCGGAAGGATTGCCGGAAAAGTATGTGAACTGGTATGGATTGGAGCGTTTCGATGGTTTCCTGGGCCAACTGCTGTCTTTCCAGGGCTTCTTCCAGGTTCTCTTTGAGTCGTTCATGGTGGGCGGTGGCTTCCGCCAGCTGCGCGGTGGCCGCACCCACTTCTATTTTGATGCGTTCGGCGGTACGCTCTCCGATGAGCAAGTTGTGCTGTCGGCGCATGTAGTCGAGGATGTCGCGGTTGAACACGTCGCCCGCAGTGCGGATGGATTGGTCGCACACGATGCCTGATAGCGCAATAACAGCGATTTCGGTGGTGCCACCCCCGATATCGACGATCATCGAGCCGACAGGTTGCTGTATGTCGATACCGATACCGATGGCCGCTGCGATGGGCTCGGGGATCATATAGACCTCTTTGGCGCCGGCGTGTTCGGCAGAGTCTTTAACGGCCCTTTTCTCTACTTCGGTAATGCCCGAAGGGATACAGATCACCATCCGGTGCGAAGGGGCGAAAAGCCTGCCCTTGTTATCGATCATCTTGATCATTTCCTTAATCATCAGCTCGGCGGCCTGGAAGTCGGCGATTACGCCATCTTTGAGCGGACGGATGGTCTTGATATTTTCATGTGTCTTTTCGTGCATCTGCATGGCTTTTTTGCCTACTGCAATCACTTTGCCCGTGGAGCGGTCGAGGGCGATAATGGATGGCTCGTCGACCACAATTTTTGATTTTGTAAGGATGAGGGTATTGGCCGTACCGAGGTCAATGGCCAAATCGCTCGAAAAAAGATCGAAAAAACCCATAATGTCGTGGTTTTATTTCTTAGTAAGTTTGAAGCAATCCGTGAAAACGAACATCTTGATAGTAAAACAGGGCTTTGGTGAAGTTATTGTTTGCCCAGCCCTACCACGGCGAACGGCGCAAATGTAAAAAAATATAGACTCTCCATTACAAGTACCCTACTCTTTATTCGTATATACAAGAAAACTCACGTTGGGGGCTATCCCCACACTACCACAACGTACTATGCGCAATCTATTGATGCTATTCCTGCTCCCGCTCTTGTGCGTTTCCATTTCCAATGCGCAAGAAAACCCCGCTTTTGAGGCCAACATCACCCGCGGGTGCGCCCCACTTCAACTCAAACTTTTCGATCGATCGGGTGCCGACTCGTTCAAATATTTATCCAATGGCGGGGATGAGAGTTCCCTGCCTTCAACATCCCGCGATACTGTACTGTTCGACTTGCCCAACGCTGGGCGGTTCTACCTTATCCAACAAGTGGGATCTAAATTTTCAGATACCGTTTTTATCGATGTTTATGACCCCATCCCGCCCAATGCCAAGGTCATTGCCTGCGGCAACAACCAAGTTTACCTCGAGCTCTTGGACAACTATTACGAATTTGTGGCGGTGACATGGGGCGATGGCCAATCGGATACCATCACGCCCTTGCCGGCCAACCATGTGCATCAGTACGCTGGGGCAGGAAACTATACAGTTTCGGTAAAAGGCGGATTTTTTAACGGGGGAGGCTCTTGCGGCGAAACACAATTTACGGTCGAAGCTGCCACCGC
>JANODZ010000597.1:0-2534 GCA_031412935.1 Anaerolineales bacterium | reverse complement strand
AGGCAAAAATGGCGATGGCGTTTATTCCGTTGACCTGCGTATTAACCACCCAAACACAAATTATATGTCGACAACGGAATTGCATTCATTCGAACATTTTCTGCTGGCCGGGTTTAGAAAATACATGCCAGAAAATTTTATCAGTGTGGCTCCCATGGGATGCCAGACGGGGTTTTACCTGATCCTGTTGAATGAAGGCGATGCCCAAAAAATCTGCGATACCTTTGAAGCCATATTAAATGATATTTTAATCGCAACGGAAGTGCCTTATGCCAACATCCGCGATTGCGGCCATTTTGAAAATCACAATGTAGACCTCGCAAAAGAGATTGCCAAAAAACTATTGGATGCCAAATCCAATTGGCGACAGGTTGTATGACAAACGGAACACGGATATGGCATGTTGCCTATCAACGCGCCATTGAATACGAGGTTGTGACTAGCCCCAACATTTTCCAGCCGCAGAATGAGGCATTGTTATCTGTAGGGAAAAGAGAAAATACGCGCAGGTTCGTTGTTGTGGATGGCAACGTAGAAAAATATTATTCAACCGAGATCAGGGATTATTTTAAGCAGCATAAGATCGAGACGAAGATCGTAATCTTTCCAGCTGGCGAGGAGAATAAGTCTGTAGATAATTATCTTTGGCTGTTGCGTGAACTGGATTCCTTCCCTATTAATCGCAGAGACGAACCGATCATTGCCATCGGCGGCGGCGTCCTGACCGATGTGACCGGTTTTGTCGCCAGCAGTTATCGCCGCGGCGTGCCTCATATTAAAATACCGACCACCTTAATGGGCTATATTGATGCTTCCGTAGGGATCAAGACCGGGATCAATTTCAACGGCAACAAGAACCGCCTGGGTTCCTTCGAACCTCCAAAAAAAGTTTTTCTAGACAGGACATTCCTGAAAACCCTGCCGAAACGTCATATTTTAAACGGCGTGTGTGAAATTTTAAAATTAGCTGTCATCAAGGATGTTTCGCTTTTTGATTTACTCGAATCTCACGGGGCGGAATGTGTCGATTCGAAATTTCAAGACGAAAGCGGCGCGTCGATCTTAAACCGTTCCGTTGAAGGAATGCTCGAAGAGTTGCAGCCCAATTTATATGAAGAAGACCTGACACGCAAAGTGGACTTCGGCCATACTTTTAGTTATGGGTTCGAAACAGTACAAGCCTCACAACTCTTGCATGGTGAGGCGGTTCTGATTGACATCGTCATATCATCCATTCTCGCCAAAGCAAGGGATTTATTATCCGAATTGGAATTGAACAGGATTCTCAACCTGATTACCAAATTGGGCCTCGTGATAAATGACGACCCGATTAATCCAGACCTGTTATGGAAAACACTGGAAGAACGCACTTATCATAGAAATGGATTGCAAAGAGTCCCATTGCCCGATGGACTGGGAAAATGCACGTTTGTGAACGATATAAAGTTCGACGAAATTCAATCTGCCTGCAAAATTCTTGAAAACTGGACGGAAATCAATGACACAATTTACTAATACTGATTCTGAAGAAATAAAAAAATTTGACGAGGTGGCTCAAATTTGGTGGGATCCAAAAGGTGAGATGGGCACTTTGCATACCATTAATCCTTTACGTACAAAATTCATTACCGAAAATCTGGATATAACCAATTGCAAAATATTGGACGTGGGCTGCGGCGGCGGCATTTTATCTGAAGCGCTTGCAAAAGCTGGCGCACAGGTAACGGGAATTGATCTGTCTGAAGAATCTTTGAAAGCGGCGCGAGTCCACGCCAAAGAACAAGGGTTGAAAATTAATTATCTTTACGAAAGTATTGAGCAGGTTGCCGAAAAACACGCGGGTGAATTTGATGTGATCACCTGCATGGAAATGCTGGAGCACGTCCCCGACCCTAATAAAACCATCTCAGCCTGCTCGCACTTGTTAAAACCAGGCGGACACGCTTTTTTCTCAACCATCAACCGTACGCCCAAGGCATTTCTATTTGCAATTATCGGCGGCGAATACATTTTGCGGCTGCTGCCAAGAGGCACCCACACCTATAAAAAATTGATCCGCCCAGCCGAGTTGAAAAAATGGACTGCAGGAAATGGTTTGGAATTCCAACGTATTGCAAGTTTGATATACAACCCGTTCAATGGGGTATTTAAAGTTTCTGAAGTGGAAGATGTAAACTACATGGCACACTTTGTTAAAAATACAAATGCTGGGTGAGGTATAAACCATGAAAAAATTTTTTGCACTATCGAGAACCACCCACGGGGTTTTGGATCTGGCTACTCCCGCCTTTTGCGCTTTGCTTTGGCTGGGCAGCTTTCCGTATTGGACAGTGATCCTGCTCTCGTTGTTTACTGCCTTTGCAGGATACACAGCCATATACGCGTTAAACGACCTGGTCGGCATGACAGTGGACAAGGAGAAGTTTGCCGGCGCCGGCATTAATGCCGGCTATTCAGTGGAAGCCTCTGAAATGCGCTATCCATTGGCGCAAAATATATTAAGTTATAAAAGCGGCCTGCTTTGGATGGGATTC
>JANODZ010000596.1:0-12713 GCA_031412935.1 Anaerolineales bacterium | reverse complement strand
ATGGCTACCCGGATATTCGACTCAAACTTGAAAACCTGCAGCCGATCAATGCCTATAAATTACGGGGAGCCGCAAATGCTGTTGCAATGTTGTCCGAGTCGGAACGCAAACGCGGCGTATGGACGATCAGTGCGGGAAATGCAGGACAAGGCGTCGCCTACGCGGCGAGGAAAGCGGGAGTGCCATGTACAGTTGTTGCAATTGAAACAGCGCCGCTTTCCAAGCTCGAACGAATGAAGGCACTCGGCGCAAAGCTCATTCCAGTGCCATACGAGGTCGCATGGAAAGCTCTTGAGGAGCGTTCATTTCCCGGAGCAGAAGGAACGTTTATCCACCCGTTCGACGATCATAATTTCATTGCCGGTCACGCGACCATGGGATTGGAAATTCTTGAAGACGCGCCCGATACAGCCGCAGTTATTGCGGCTATTGGCGGCGGCGGGCTGATCACGGGTTTGGGCAGTGCCATCAAAGCGCTCAAGCCGGAGATAAAAATTTGGGGCGCGGAACCGGAGACAGCCGCTCCCGCCGCGCTTTCTTTTGAAAAGGGATCGCCGCAAGTGTTCAAAGAATGGAAACCTTCTTTCGTCGATGGCGCTGGAGGTCAGAGCCTTTTCCCGCGCATGTGGGAGCGAATGAAACCGCTGGTTGACGGTTTCATCGTCGTCAGCCTGGAAGAGACAAAGAGAGCCATGCAGATTATGGCAGAAAAGGCGCGTGTGATCTCAGAAGGCGCGGGAGCCTTGCCGCTTGCGGCCGCGTTGACAGGCAAAGCGGGTCAGGGTCCGATCGTTGCCATTGTCTCCGGCGGCAATATTGATTTAAAGAAATTCTCTGAGCTTATCGAATCGGTGGCAGGTTGAAATGAAAATTTCTCCCGTATAAAAAACGTTCCAACGTTTAAACGTTGGAACGTTTTCTTATTCGCGCCAGTACTCCCCTCCGCCGCCTTCGCGTTTCATCAATTTTGCACCAACCAGTTCGCGTCGTAAACTGGCTGTGTCTTCGTGATAGCGGCTTAACATCTGATTGACCTTCTTTTCGCTATATTTCTTGTTTACTTCAAAAGCTTTCACAATATACCGCAAAACGGCTTCCAGTTTTTTTCTTTGGGCAGGAATAGTTTTCAGGCTGCCATCTTTACGGACATAATCCTTGACCACTTTGTTGTCATAGGCATCTGCATCCACATCCACGACGGAGGCGGCTAGTTTTTCCTGCGAAAATAGATCGCGTGATTTGTTTTGCAATGCTTTTTCATCAAGTTGATAGACGTTGTAATAACTCTCCGATTTCGCGCTGACCAACCCGAGCTGTGCCAGTTTCGCCAGGTGATGCGAGACCGTGGACGGTTTTAGGTTGAGCAGTGCGGCGAGTTCTTCCACGCTGTAAGGTTGCTGTGCCAGCAGGCCGATGATCTTAAGGCGGTTCGCATCCGCAAAGGCTTTGAAGAAGGTGACAATTTCATCGCTCATGCTGCGCCTTCATGTACACGCCAATCCCTTGAGCCGTCACTTTCGCGACCCAGCATTTTCGCATCCACCAGGTCACGACGCAGACCCGCTGTATCTTCGTTAAAACGCCGCAGAATGGTGTTGATTTCCTTCTCTGCGCTCGTGCCGTGTTCCTGCGAAAGCAGGCCAATGATCCGCAGGCGGTCTGGGTTGGACTTGGCTTTTATAAATTCAAGCATTTCGTGCATGTTTCACTTCCGTAAATCTAATTTGATGTATATCTAATTAGATTTTAGCTGGAATTCAAAAAAAGTCAACCGCAATATCCTTTGCGATCAACTTTGCAGTTATTGGTTAAACGTTAGGAGTCGTCCGTTCCCGACATCGATCTCAACCGTCGTCTGATTCACCCCCCAGACCCAGATCAGGCAGCGCGGATTCGATCTCTTCAGGGGTTTGACCTGCTTCCAATCTATCGACGACATCATTGAATTCAGCGGGCAATTCTTCGCCCATTTCACCGCCCATTTTCCGCATCATGCGCGCAAGGGCCTTGGGGTCATCTTCAATACCATCCATCCCGGAGAAATCGTCCGCCGCAGATTCCATGCGGCTTTCATCAGATCTGGCAATGCGTACCTTCGTCATTCGGCGGCGGATATTGTTGCTTGCGCAGTGTGTGCAAAGCACAGCTTTGGTACCGTATTCACTGAAGGTCATAAAAACATCGAAGCGTTGTTCGCATTTGTTGCAGATAAAATCATAAGTCGGCATACATCTATTTTACTTCGAATCAAATCAAATCCCGAAAAAGGGGCGGGTCTATTTGGTAAAATAAACCCATGCCTACATCATTTGAACTCCGCAAACCCAATCCGCTCCTGATTGTCATTTCTGGTCCCTCTGGCGTTGGAAAAGATTCCGTCGTACAGCGCATGAAAGAACGCGGCTTGCCGTTTCATTTTGTGGTCACCGCCACAACCCGTGAGAAACGCGAAAATGAAATGCACGGCAGGGATTATTGGTTTGTTTCAAAAGACGAATTTGCGCGCATGATCGAAGAGGATGAGTTGATCGAATATGCGATCGTGTATGGCGATTACAAAGGTATTCCCAAATGGGAGGTGCGTGAAGCGCTGGCAAGCGGCAAGGATGTGGTCATGCGGATTGATGTGCAAGGCGCAGAGTCGGTGCGGAAGCTCGCACACGAGGCGCTCTTGATCTTTATCACATGTGAAGGCGAAGATGAACTTGAACGCCGCCTGCGTCAACGTAAAACTGAAACAGCTGATTCGTTGTCCCTGCGGATTGCCACAGCCCGCAAGGAATTGCAGCGCATCGAAGCCTTTGATTATGTGATCGTCAACGAGGATTTTCAACTGGATGATACGGTGGATAAGGTGCGCGCGGTTATTTCTGCGGAACATTTATGTGTGCGCCAACGCAAGGTGACTTTATGAACGAAACCCCTCTTAACGTTGAGCCTGTTTCTGAATCCCGGGCAGTCAGCGTCGCTTTTCCATCTCTCGCACCCAAAGTGACCCATGTTTTAATCGGCTTTACCCTGTTTATATATGTATTACAGTTTTTGAGTACGTCTAATTTTGGGGTTGATCGTAATGGCCTCGGTTTTCTCGAGTCTTACGGTTCATGTTGTATTACTGCGGCTATTAGTGCAGGGCAATTATGGCGCTTTATTACACCGGTCTTCCTGCATGGTTCTCTCTTGCATATTTTCTTCAACATGTATGCGTTGTTTTCCATCGGTTCTTTTTTAGAGAAGCAATTTGGACATGGAAGATTTGCGCTATTGTATTTTCTTGGTGGATTTTCAGGTAACGTCTTTTCCTTTTTATTCACAAATGGGTATTCCATTGGCGCATCCACTGCGGTGTTTGGGTTGATCGCGGCGGAAGTGATCTTCTTTTACCAGAATCGTAAATTGTTTGGCGGTCAGGCGCGGCAGGCGATCAGCAATGCTGTTTTTATTATTGCAGTCAATCTGTTCATTGGCTTATCGCCCGGCATTGATAACTGGGGACATGTAGGCGGCCTGCTCGGCGGCGCGATGTTTGCCTGGTTCTCCAGTCCGCGCTGGAAAGTGGTGGGATCATCCTCAGATTTAAGTTTACAGGATCAACGCGAAATCCGTGATATTGTTTTGGGCGCGGGGCTGGTGATTATTATTTTCGGCATGTTGGCAGCCTGGGGAATGTTTTAGTAGTGCAGGTTTAAATCCATGCCTTCATATTAACCTCGGAGAGGCGACCTCTTGCAAAAGTCTCAAACCTTTCACCAAGGAGTCACTAAAGCAGTGCGAAGCCTCCTGCGGACGGAGTTTTTCTAATGTTTTTCTCCCTTTTTAGGCACATTTCGGTGACTCTTTGCATCAAAAAGGTTTAGTACCCTTTGCCATTTACTATGCAAGAAGTCTACTATCCTTTAATATGATCTTTAGACTTTATCGGTAATAGCAAAAACAAATGTTTTATCCGCAGATTACCTGGATTTTCGCCGATTTGCCTTTTGAAAATTTCAAATCTGCATTATCTGCCAAATCTGCGGATTGTTTCCGATAATGTCTATTTAACAAAAAAACGCGATCAGGAAATGTTGTCGCGTTTTTGATTTGTAAGGTAGTGATTAATTCTTGTGTGCGAGTCTTGGGTCAAGCGCATCGCGTAGGCCGTCGCCCAACAGGTTGAATGCCAGCACTGTGATCATGATGGCAATGCCCGGAAAGAAGACCAGATGTGGGGCGTTGAAGATGCTGTTGCGTTCTTCACCAAGCATCAGCCCCCACTCAGGCGTTGGTGGTGCTGCGCCAAGCCCGAGAAAGGAAAGAGCCGCCGCGTCCAGAATGGCAGAGGCAATTCCCAGTGTTGCGGCAACGATGAGGGGAGTCAGAGCGTTTGGCAGTACGTGTCCATACAAAATGCCCAGTGGTGAAGCGCCCAGCGCACGCGAGGCAGAGACAAAATCCTGCTCTTTCACCTGCAGAACACTTGCGCGCACTAAGCGCGCATAGACCGGGATGGATACAAAGGCGATTGCAAGCAAGGCGTTGGCTAGGCCGGGACCGAGCACGGCAACGATCGCAATGGCTAATATTAGACTGGGGAATGCCAGCAATACATCCATGACGCGCATGATGGAGTTATCGGACCAGCCGCCGCTGTAGCCCGCTAATGCTCCGAGGACAACACCGATGACAATAGCAAAGGTTACTGTGGCAACACCGATCGTAAGCGAAAGGCGTGCGCCATAAACGACCCGCGAAAACAGGTCGCGTTGATTGCCGTCAGTTCCGAAGATGTGCTGAGGCTGATCTTCAGGACAACCCAATATATGAATACATGGAGGCGAACGGCGTTTTACATCACGTAAAGGTTTAATCGGATCGTACGGTGAGATCAGGGGCGCAAAGATCGCGGTCAGCGTCAATAGCCCCAAAACGAACATGCCCACGCGCGCCGAGCTGTGGCGAAGAAGGCGGCGCAGCGCGTTTTGAAACGGCGTGCGCGAAGCGTTGGTTGTAAGTGATTCGGGTTGGATGGATGCGGGTGAAGGCATAATGATTATGTTTATTGCATTCGGACGCGCGGGTCCAAAAACCCGTAGGAAAGATCCACAAAAAGATTTACGAATACGAAGATGATGGCAATAATGATAGTGAATGCCTGCACCACGGCGTAATCACGGGAAAGGATCGCACTTACAAGTTGTGTACCCACGCCGGGCAAGGCGAATACAGTTTCAGTGAGAACCGCGCCGCCCAGCAACCCGCCCACAGACAACCCGACAATCGTCACAATGGGAAGCATTGCGTTACGCATGACATGTTTGAAAATAACTTTTTTGTTAGTCAGGCCTTTGGCGCGTGCAGTGCGGATAAAGTCGAGACCGAGCACTTCCAGCATACTGGATCGTGTCATGCGAGCAATAATCGCAAGAGGAATGGTGCCAACGGCGATGCAGGGCAGGACCAAATGCCAGACGGCATTCTTGAAAACCACGATGTTCCCGGTAATCAATGCGTTGAACACCACTGAGTGTGACGCGAAACCAACCAGCACACCCCATATGCCGCTTAATTCGCCCAGGTTAAAAGTCTCTGCCAACGGTGCGATCGTGATGCCTGAGGAAAGGCGTCCCGATGGCGGAATCCAAAACGGCGTATCCTTGAGGATGATCGCAAACAGGTATGCCAGCATCAACCCCAGCCAGAAGACCGGCATTGAAACACCGATGTTCGCGCCTATCATCGTAACCACGTCGACCGGGGTGTTTTGTCGTACTGCGGAGACGATGCCAAGCAGGATGCCAAGCGTGGTTGCAAAGATTATTGCCCCAATTGTAATCTCAATGGTCATCGGCAGGCGCTCAATGACGATCTGTTGGACGGGGCGTCCGTCCTTGATTGATTCACCAAAGTCGCCGTGCATAACATCCCCCACGTAACGGACAAATTGAACCATGATGGGATCATTGAAACCCATCCGTTCATTGAAATCAGCGCACTGTTGTACTGTTGCCTTGTCGCCCAACGCTGCATAACACGGGTCACCAGGCAGGATGCGCGCAAGTGCGAATGTCACAAAGGTAATGCCAAAAAGAACAGGTAAAACCAGCAACAACCGTCGAATAAGGAATTTAGTCATAGAAGGGAAATTTATTGTGTGTACCCTGGGTATCTGTTTGATACCCAGGGTACACGATGTTATTGTTGATCCTCAGATCACAAACGGACTATTTGGGTGCGTTGAGGAATTGGGAAAAGAAACCAGTGAAGTACTCATATATACCGGTATTGCCCTTGTGGTTCGGGTTCGATGCATCCCAGATGGCGGTATAAGTTGCGACCACATCGTTTGCATCAAAAGTCGCGCCGTTATGGAATGTAACGCCTTCACGCAGGGTGAATGTCCATTCGGTTGCATCGGTGTTCGGTTCCCAGGCAGTCGCCAAAGCGGAGACTGGTGCCACACCGCCAAACTCGTAACCAAGCAGTGAGTCGTACACCTGTTCGCAGGCGCGGAAGGTCTCTCCGTCGGTTTCATCTCCACAATAGAGCATGATCGGCTCAGCACTCTGCACCCAGACCAGTTGACCGGATGCGGTGGTCATCTCCTCGAAGTTTTCATTGAGCGGACCCATGACAACATTGCCGACATCAGCCTTCATGGCGTTGGCAGTGGTACCATGCGCCATTGGGATAACTGGCACGTGTTCTTTGATTAGGCGATTGACTTCGTCATAGTGCACCTGCCGCTCGGCCGGGTCACCAAGCTGTCCGGCAGCTTTAATCTCTGCAACGAGATCAGGCCACTCATTACCGAAGCGTGCGGCATTGCTTGCAAAGTGATAGTCATAGAAATTGGTTGCGTCGGGATAGTCCATACCCCAGCCCAACAGGAACAGGCCTTGCTCGCCAGCGGCAACGGATTCAAGGAATGGACCAGATTCTATTTTTTCGATGGTAACTTTGATGCCAACCTCGGCAAGTTGCGACTGAATTTCCTGCACCACTTGGTTCACATTTGGCAGGTACACACGCACAACATCACGATAGGAAATGGTGGTCTCAAAACCGTTCGGGAAACCAGCTTCAGCAAGCAAGGCTTTGGCGGCTTCGGGATCGTAGGTGTACCATTTTGCAGCATCGCTGGAAGTACTGTAACCAGGGGTGAATGAAGGTGGCACGAACTGCTCGGCAACAGCAGAACCAGCCGGGTAGTAGTTATCCACGATCTGCTGTTTGTTGATCGCCATGGCCACAGCCTGACGGACCTTGTCATTGTCAAACGGAGCGATGGTATTGTTCATACCAACGTAGAAGATGTTACCCGTTTCGAAAGGGACTAGGGCAAGGTTCGGGTCGGCAGAAATGGTCTCATAATCATCAGCAGATGGAAGGAAAATACCGTCGACTGTGCCCGATTGCAATTCAACCAAGCGCTGCGCTGCTTCAGCAGACCAGCGGAAGATGAGGGTTTTTACTTTGGGAGCCTCGCCCCAGAAGTTTGGGTTGGCTTCAAAGGTAATATGATCGCCGCGCACCCATTCCTTAACCATGTAAGGACCGGTACCATTCGGGGCTTCGCTCAACTTGGTAGAATCGCCACCCGTCGCGTTCAGGGTATCAGAATCCTGAATGGAAAAAGCGGCAAATGCCACCTTTGAAAGAAAGGCCGGATCAGGAAAACAGAGGGTGAACTTGACGGTGTTTGCATCCACTGCTTCGATGGATTTGAATTCACCACCGTAATTGCAGTCAGGCGATTCGACCATCATACCTTCAAAGGCGGCAGGGGCTTCGGTGGCCGCAGGCGCTTCAGTCATTGCGGGCGCTTCAGTAGCAGGCGCTTCGGTTGCTGGAGTGGCGCAAGCTGCGAGCAACATGCTCGCCAACACAACCAGCGAAAGTAAAACAGAAAGGTTTCTTTTCACGTTTCTCCTCCTTAGAGAAATAAGTGGATTATGGAGTATATGAGGAAAATTCCCTCATGCCTCCTGAAGAACTAAATTATACAACAAATACAATCAACCTCAAAGGAAATGGGATGGGTGACCCTTTCCATATAACCCTACTGTAGTGGGGTCTTTGGGCCACAGCCCTGCAATCTTCTCCCCGCACTTCGGGCACTTCCCCGCGCTTGTTATTTTATATTTTTGGATGACGTACCCGCTGCGTTTCACAAGCTGATCGTTGCAGCGCGGACAATGAGTATCTTCATACTCTCCGACATTCCCCGCTAAATTCCCCGCGTATACATATTTCAACCCGGCCTCACGCCCGATCTCTGCCGCGCGTAATAGTGTTTTTGCATCTGTGTTATCGGGCTCGGTCATTTTATAATCTTTATGAAAAGCAGTCACGTGCCAGGGAATATCAAGCGATAAGCCTGCAAGGAAACGCGCCGCATCCCATAGCTCTTCATTTGAATCATTGAATCCCGGGATAACCAATGTCACCACCTCCACCCACAGCCCCATTTCACGCGCGCGTTTGATCCCATCCAATGTATGCTGCAAGACCCCGCCTAATTTACGATAATTTTTATCGCTCATACATTTCAAGTCAACTTTGTACGCATCCAAATATGGCCGCAAATATTCCATGACCTCGGTTGTATTATTCCCATTGGATACATACGCACACATCAACCCGGCCTGCTTTACCTCCTTGAAAATTTCAACTGCCCATTCGCTGGTAATGAGCGGTTCATTGTATGAAGATACAACCGCTGAAGCATTTGTCTTTTTTGCATGTTCCACAATTTGCGCAGGCGTGATCTTCCTGACCAATTGAGCCGAGGCATCTGAATCAGGGTCGCGCATGGCTTGCGATGTAAGCCAATTCTGGCAGTAGCCGCAGTGATAATCGCAACCCAACATGCCGAAAGTCAACGCATTTGTTCCAGGCATGACATGTGAAAAAGGTTTCTTCTCAATTGGGTCGCTTTGCAATGCGCCTACATATCCCCACGGCACGCGCAGTTTTCCTCCCGCATTGAATCGCACCTGACAAATTCCGCGCCTGCCTTCGCGTATCAAACATTGATGCCCGCACGCGAAGCAATGTACCGAGTTATCCGGCAAAGATTCATACAGCTCCCCTTCAACGGTTAAATCGTCCAATACATTTGCGAGCGAACTCATGGTAGGGTTGCGGACTTAAGTCCGCGCTCCTTGTTATCATTTATAATACATCTATGTTAACTGTAGTCATTCAGGCCGGCGGGCAATCCTCCCGCATGGGGGAAGATAAGGCCTTGAAACCTTTTCTTGGACGTCCGCTCATTCAACGCGTGATTGACAGGCTGACTCCAATTGCCGATGAATTGATTGTAACGACGAATCGCCCGGCTGAATATGGATTCCTTAATGTACGCCTCATTCCCGACCTCAAGCCTGGGCGCGGCGCACTGGGCGGACTCTACACTGCGATCGCATCCGCCACTCATCCATTCGTAGCGGTCGTGGCATGTGATATGCCTTTCGCAAATACAAGCCTCTTCGAAGGCGCGCGCAGGCTCATGCTCGAGGAAGAAGCGGATGTTGTTATCGCAAAAACAGATGAAGGCTACGAACCCCTGCACGCGTTGTATCGCCGTGAGACATGCCTGCGTGCAATTGAATCAGCTATTGATGCTGACCAATGGAAGGTCATCTCCTGGTTTCCACAAGTTAAAGTACGAACACTGACATCTGAGGAAGTCAAATTGTTTGACCCATCAGGTTTATGTTTTTGGAATCTCAATACGCCCGAAGAATTTTCAGAAGCTGAGAAAATGGCATCGTAGAGGTCACGCTTGAAGCGTGACCTACCTAACGATGAGCACCGGGCATGGCGCGTGTGCCACAACTTTTTGACTTGTGCTTCCAAGTAATAAGCCTGCCAATGTGCCTAGTCCGCGTGAACCCATCACGATCACATCACTTTTGCGCGTGGCAGCTATTCCAATGATCGCTTCCGCCGCTGGGCCTTCGATTAATTCGGTTTGAATTTCACAGGGAAGTTCGCCTAACGCTTTGATGGCATTTTGCAAAATGGTGTTCGCTTCTTCCATGCGTGCGTTAATGGCGGATTGCATATTCGGTTCACCGAGGTAGGGAGGAATGAAATCGTAAGCCGCCACAATGCGAAATTCTTTTGATCTCATGGCACGCGCCAGGTTCGCGGCGGTATTCGCGGCATGTAAGGCGTGTTCAGAACCATCTACCGCCAACAATATTTTGTCAAACATGTTTTCTCCTTTTGTGTGGGGTACAATTTCAGTATACAATCACTTTGTTTGATTTTCATTATAGGAGCTGGACATGCCTCTTGATTTAGATTTGATCCGTCAACAATTCCCATCTTTGAATCGCCCTGCTATTTTCTTTGATAACCCAGGCGGGACACAAATTGCCAGGCCAAGCCTTGATCGTATTAACAAATATTTGCTGGAGAACAATGCCAATCATGAAGGTATGTTCGAGACCAGCCGCAAATCGGACGAGGTTTTGCATGAAGCCCATGCAGCCATGGCTGATTTTCTCAACGCCGCGCGGCCTGAGGAGATTATCTTCGGCAATAACATGACTACACTTTCTCTATCCTTTTCACGCACCCTGGCGCGCAATTTAAATGCAGGTGATGAAATTGTCGTGACGCGGCTTGATCACGATGCCAACATCTCACCGTGGATGTTGATCGCTGAAGACAAAGGCTGTAAGATCACCTGGATCGATATAGATGTGGAAGACGGCACGCTTAAAGTGGATGAGTTCGCCAAAGCCATGCAGCGTAAGCCAAAGATCGCTGCATTTGGTTATGCCTCAAACGCGCTTGGCACGGTAAACCCTGTGCGCAAATTGACAAAAATGGCAAAGGAAGCGGGTGCGTTAGTTTATATTGATGCGGTGCAGTACGCGCCGCACGGCCCAATCGATGTGCAGGATTTGGGATGTGATTTCCTGGTGTGCTCCTCGTATAAATTTTTTGGTCCGCATGCGGGCGCTTTATATGGAAGATATGATTTGTTGAACGAGTTGAAGCCGTACAAAGTCCGCCCGGCTTCGAATGAATTACCCCATAAATTTGAAACAGGCACACAGAATCATGAAGGCATCGCGGGTGTATTAGGTGCGTTGGAATATTTCGAGTGGATCGGGAACCAGTTCGGACAGGATCAGGCTCAGGCGTGGAAAGATTCGGGTTTCTCCGGCCGCAGATTAATATTCAAGCAGGCCATGTCCGCTTTGAAGGCGTATGAGTTTGAGCTGTCGCGTGCCTTGATCGAGACGATCCAATCCGTGCAGGGCACTCGCATTTACGGCCTGACAGATATGAAGCGGCTTGACGAACGCGTATCCACAGTTTCTTTTACACTTGAAGGCAAACACCCCAATGATGTCGCCAAACAATTAGGCGATGCAGGATTTTATGTTTGGGATGGTCACTATTACGCGGTGGCTGTGATGGAACGATTAGGCCTGCTTGATAAAGGCGGCATGGTCCGCGTAGGCGCCGCGCATTACAATACCCTGGATGAGATTGCGCGTTTTGGAGAAGCGTTAAGGAAGATAGCGGAATGATCTGTCTCAAATTCCCTTTGACGGGAGTGGAGGTTATAGGGGTTTCCTATTCAACGGATTCTGCGCGATCACACAAGGATTGCGCGGCCTGACAAACGATGCCTTTGCGGATTATCGTCAAGCGCAGGCGGGAGCATAAGAGACATGCAGTTTACAAACACTAAACTAGCGGATGTAATTTTGATTGCGCCAAGGATATTTGAAGATGGGCGTGGTTTTTTTCTGGAAAGCTATCGAAAAGATAGTTTTTCTGAAGCGGGCATTCAGGCTGATTTTGTTCAGGATAATCACTCGGCGTCGACAAAGGGCGTTTTGCGCGGGCTGCATTATCAAATCCGCCAGCCTCAGGGTAAATTGATTCGGGTGATTGTTGGCGAAGTTTTTGATGTTACGGTTGACCTTCGCCGCAGTTCTCCAACATTTGGCCGCTGGGCTGGGATAAACCTTTCAGCGCAGGCAAGGAACCTATTGTGGGTACCCCCCTGGTTTTGCGCATGGGGTTTACGTGATGACCGAAAAAGCTGAGATCCTATATAAAGCAACAGATTATTATTCCCCAGAATGGGAGCGTTCTCTATCGTGGAATGATCCAGCCCTGGGTATTAATTGGCCCCTTATTAATGGTGAACTCCCAATCCTTTCTGCCAAGGATGCGAAAGGTTCGCTTTTGTCGAATGCCGAGACTTATGAGTAATTATTTTTAGAAATCAATAAAACGATTACTGGCGGTCCAGATTCGCTCGTCACCCTGCCTGGCGCCTTGTATACTTTTCTTACACACATACTCCTCAAATCTCCCAAAGTCCCCGACAAAAAAAACATGATACGCATTCCCGGTGTTGCCATCATCATCGAAAATGGACAGGGAGAGATTCTCCTGCTGCTGCGCGACGACAACCCGGGCATATCCCACCCCAATTGCTGGACTTTGGTCGGCGGAAAAGTGGAGGACGGCGAAACGCCTCAAACAGCCGCGCATCGTGAAATGCTCGAGGAGATAGGCATGGACACTGATGTAACCTTCTGGAAAAAGTACGACCGAAAATATCCGTATGCGATTGTTGAGCAGCATATTTATCTAGGGTCTGTATGCAAAATGTAAAAAAGTGATTAAACTAGTCGACATGGGAAATCGTGGCGACCTAAGCAATGAACAATGGGAGCGGATAGAAGCGT
>JANODZ010000595.1:0-12714 GCA_031412935.1 Anaerolineales bacterium | reverse complement strand
CACCGGCGCCGCTGATGTAAGCGCGTCACGACATCCACATCGCGTTGCTTCCAGTAGGCAATGTCAAAATAACCGCTGAAACCCTGCCAGCAGACTTGTCAGCAGGGCGAGGAGTACACCTGCCCTGGCGGGCGGTGCCAGGGAGATCAGACGCGGAAAACGGTTCGATTTTTGCATAACTACAGGAAATAACAGCTGGTGATATTCACGCACAGCTGAATGTCCACAGCAAAGATTATACGCCACCCTGCGTACATTTGTTTATTTAACTACCCATATCTCTGTAAGGTGAATGGTCTTTCCGCCGAAGCAGCCACATCCCCTTAGCGCGGCTCGATCACCAATTTGACAGCGGTACGCACCTTATCTTCAATGGTCACCTCCACAAACTCGGGGACGCAGACCACATCGATCCCATCCAGTTTGAGGTATCCAGTGGCAAGCACCCAGGCTTTCACCGCCTGGTTCACTGCGCCTGCCCCAATGGCTTGCACTTCTGCCCGTTTGTGTTCGCGGATCACGCCCGCGATCGCCCCGGCGACTGCAGAGGTACGGGAGAGCGCTGAAACTTTGATAACATCCATGGCAACCTCCCACGGTTGGCTAAGAAGGGACGGACATTCTTATTTGCATTGTACTTGTTTCACTTAATAGATTCAAGATATGTATATATATTTATATGGAATCGTAATAGTAGTAGGCCCTGTGGATACTGGGGATAAATGCAATTCATCCCCACAGGTAGGTGACTCAACTACGAACCCCGCTTTATCTTCGGCTTGATCCCGTTTTTAGATGATTTATTTTTGTGGATAGATTCGGGATAACTTATCCACAGTTTTGGTTAATGTAAATACCCTCGTCTGGTCATCAACCCCACATTTTGAAAATTCCTATATTTTGGGATTTTCATATTTTGCCCCCCATATATGGGGGTGTGAGTTTAATGTGAATTAGAACATTAACCGAACAATTGAGCGTATTGTCCACAGGGGGAGGCAGTTTTCCACAGTTTAGGGCAGGTTATCCACAGATTGGGGCTATTACAAAACACGTTGTCTAAACATGAACCCCTAAATGTGGGCAATAGCTGGGTCATTTCGGATAGCAATACTCAATATACGTCATATCACTCGTATTAGGAGATTGCTGATAGGGTTGTTCCAATCAGAATCGGGAGTGCCGAAAAGAGTGAGTTAAAAAAGCCCTCACCACTGAGAACACAGAGGTCACAGAGATTTATAAGGATTTTCTCCGTGTTCCCAGCGCTCTCTGTGGTCACCTGCACTGGCGTGCGGCGCTAGTGTAAAGGTTTGAGTTTACTCACTTGTTTAGCCACTCCCTCAGAATCATCCCCTTACATTTTTTCCATAACCAGCTTCAACCAAAATCTTGCCGTCTTCAAAAGCTGTTTTGCCGCGCAAAACCACCTTGTGAACCCTGCCTTTTACTTTCCAGCCTTCAAAGGGAGTCCAGCCGCAGCGAGTGAATTGATTTTCTGCTTTAATTTCGTATCGCGCCTTCTCGTCCACCTCAACCCATGTTTCAGGTTGGTCGGGCAGGTTGAATATTTTTTTCGGATGGGTATACATTTTCTGAATTAAATCGTCCAGGGTCAATCGTCCATCGTCCACAGCGCTGAGCAATAGCGGAAGAATGGTCTCCAACCCGGGAAAGCCCGGCGGCGGAGACTCTGAATCCTTTTCTTCAACAGTATGCGGCGCATGGTCGCTGGCGAAGCAGTCGATCACATTCAGGTTTTCCCAAAGAGCATCCACATCTTGTTGAGTTGCCAGCCGTGGACGTACTTCCATGCGGCCCTCTCCCTGCCCTCTCCCATTGGGAGAGGAAGAAGTCATAAACAAATGATGCGGACAAACTTCACAGGTGACCTTGATCCCCCGTTCTTTTGCGGCTTTGATAAGCAAGACCTCTTCTTTTAATGAAATATGCGCAATATGGATCGGGCGGTCATACATTGCAGAAAATAATATCGCAGCTGCCATGCTTCGGCTTTCACTGTGCGCCACGATGGGCATGTCTTTGGGCCAATTTTCAAAATGCGGCTGCCAGAGGGTCATATCATCGAGACGTAATTCTCCAAAGGTAGAATCGAGATACATCTTAAGCCCCGCAGCCTGTGACGCCGCCGTCGTATGACTAGTCCAATCCGCATTATCAGGTCCCGCGCCCAGGTATTGACCATAGTCGCAGCGCGCTTTTTGTTTGGCTGCGTTCAACGCCAGGTTCAGGGTATCTGAATCAAAAATGGGAGGATTGGTATTTGGCATGGCCAGCACGATGGTAATTCCGCCCGCAAGCGCGGCAGATGTACCCGAGTCAAAATCTTCCTTATGGGTCGCGCCGGGTTCGCGCAGGTGGACGTGCGGATCAATTAAGCCGGGCAGTTTGAGCATGGGTCAAGTATAAGCGGATGGGAAATAAGTGGAAAGCGGAAAGTGAGAAGTGAGAAGATAAAAATACACCGAGAAAATATTTCAGGGTCTTGTATATTTATTAAGCCCTGCATCTAATCTCTAATCTCTAATCCCTAATCCCTAATTTCTTTTCCCTTTTATAACTTTCAACCAATTTTCCTTTTTGCATGCGCTTCATTTTTTTAATCTCAAGTTCACGCTGCATGGCTTCCCGTCGATTCGCATGTGGTTCTACATACACCAATTTCACAGGACGGCGGGCGCTGGTGTATTTTGCGCCGAGGCCTTTGTTGTGCTGAACGACGCGCCGTTCTGGATCTGTTGTCCAGCCGGTGTAAAAGGTGCCGTCTGCGCATTTGAGAATGTAACAATAACAGGTCATTTATTTCTTTTTGGGCCGCCTGCCGATGAAGCCGCCTAACAACCTGTCACTGATGGATGGATAATCCGGCGGCTCACGCTGCATTTCTACCCAATTAGCCAGTGTGCGTTCATTCATCCAATTCTCACGATCGTTCAGCGCCGCTTGCAGGCGTTCTTTTACAATATCATTTTTTTCGTTTTCAATGTCATCGCGTAAAGCGCGTAAGGCAGAGATCATCCCATCCAACGAGCGGATCGTATTCTCGCGGTTGTGCGCAGACATCATTTGTAAAGACTGAGCGTCTTTGTGCGGCATCAACCCGGAGGTCGCCGCGATATATGCCTGCCCAGCCAGTTTGCGTACATCTTTCCAGCCGGGCTGCTCGATGGTTGCGTTCAACAAAGCGGATGAAACCAATTGCGGTAAAAGATGCGCAGAAGTCATCAAACCATCTGATTCGACGATATCGATCAGCATGGCGGTTGCGTCCATTAATTTTACGAGGTCCGAAACCAATTGCACAGCTTCGCCGGGCGCGCCGGGGGGCGCTGAAACCAGGAAAATGCTTTTCGAAAACAGATCAGCTTTGGCTGAGTCCAGACCGCTTCCTAAATCCGCCAGGAATTCTGGCCCAATGCTGGGAACCAGCCCAACATAGTAACAGCCTTCGGGCAGAATCTCCTTTGCCCATTTCGCCACTTCAGATTTAATGGGAGCGGTATCCACCACAACCGTTCCTTCCATGAGATCGGGGGCAATGAATTCAAGAGTTTGACGAATTTGATGCACAGGCAAAGCCAGAATAACCAGGCGCGCATCCTTCACAGCTGTAGGGAGATTGTGTTCAGTTTTTTCAACGGCGCCTTTTTTTTGCGCCGCGCGCTCGATCGCCAACTCAATGTCATGCCCTACAATCGAAAGCGTGCTTTTATGTTGTGAGAGCGCCAATCCAATGGAAGCGCCAATTTTACCCAGACCGATGATTGTAATTTGTACAGGCATGTGAACCTCGCAATAGTTTGATTACGCGATTATACTGCCATAAAGTCCCCGTTAAATGCGAGAACCGCGGACGCCGACCGCGGTTCTCTTTGAAAAGGAGGAGAAGAGAAATCACCTTACAAGTGTAAATTTATCATGGTTATCCGAAAAGTACTTGACGCCTAACCTACGGTTACCCTACGATTGTACGATAACTAACAAGATTGCAAACACTTTTGGCATTTTTTCTTTGGAGGACGACTAAATGACATTCTCTCCCTTCAATATTTATCTTGGCGAATTAAATAATACCCCCCTGGGAGATTTACGCATCGCCGCCTGCGCCCTGGGCCTGGTTGCCGTTGAGTGGGCAGACTCTCAGCCCGAGCTGGATCGATATTTATTCCGCCTTCAGCGGCCTGTGGAAACAAACCAGAAAATGATCCAACCCTATGCAAAAGAATTGAGTGAATATTTAAATGGCAAATGCCGTGAATTCACTTTTGCAATTGACTGGTCTATTTTCAAATCATTTCAAATGAAAACATTGAAGGCGGTTTATGCCATTCCGTATGGTGAAACACAAACCTATACCGATATCGCCATGCAGATCGGGCATCCGAATGCCGGCCGCGCGGTAGGCAGCGCCAACGCCGCCAACCCAATGCCGCTTGTCATTCCCTGCCATCGTGTGATCGGTAAAGATGGCAAACTCCACGGCTACGGCGGCGGAGACGGCTTGCCCACGAAGGAATGGTTGTTGAAAATGGAAGGAGCGCTAATGGGGTAAAACAACCAGCGTTAATTTCAAAGGGTATGATACACTTTTGAAAACAAACAACTACTTTGAATACTTCAAAGTAGTTTGGTTTTTTCCCTGCTCAGCAGCTACTCCCAAGACATCCCTTCATCTATTATTCATAATATAAAACCTTGGATATCCTCTCCCAACTTTTCTGGACTTTCATCAAAGTCAATTTACTGAGCACCTCAGGTCCCGCTTCCGTGGGTTTGCTCTATCACGAGACGATCGGCAGATTCGTCACTGAAGATCAGTTCATTCAAGCCGTGGGTTTATCCTCTGTCTTGCCCGGCAGTGATGCGCTTCAGCTTGCCATGTATATCGGTTATGCCGCGGGCGGAATCCCCGGCGGATTGGTAGCTTTGCTCGCTTCGATTTTGCCTCCCACCCTGATCATCCTCGGGGTAACGATGATCCTGCACCGCCTGCGCCGCGAATCCTGGGTGGGAAATTTTGTAGAAGGCCTCGCGCCCGCCATTTCTGTGCTGATGGTTTTCACCGCATGGAAAATATTTGAAAAAGGTGGAGATACCAGCTGGTTGGGTTGGGTGATTGGGATCGTCAGCCTGACCGCCATGTGGTTCAAAGTGCCGGAACGGTTGGTTGTTATCATCGCAGGGATTATCGGGGTTATTTTTCTTTCATCATGAACCAATCAAAATTCTCTGTCTGGCTAAATTTATTATGGATGTTCCTTAAGGTAAATTTACTTTCCCCTTCGGGACCCGCCTCAGTGGGTTTGCTTTATAAAGAGGTTGTTGGCAAGATCATGAGCGAAGAACGATTTGTAGAGGCCGTTGGCTTTTCAAATGTCCTGCCGGGCAGCGAAGCCTTGAAGCTTGCCATGTTCGTTGGCTATGCCGCAGGCGGAGTCCCTGGTGTGTTCACTGCTTTGCTTGGTGCGGTGTTGCCTCCCACGGTAATGATGTTAGCCGTGGCTTCGATCTTGCAGCAATTTCAAGGGGAAGATTGGCTGAGGGGATTTGTAAAAGGGATGAGTCCGGCGATCGCCGCGTTGATCATTATGGTGGCGTGGGAACTTTTTCATGTTGGGAAGACCAAAAAAATAGACCGGCGCGCATTGTTCATCGCCGCGCTTAGCGTACTGGCGTTCTTGTTCGAGATCCCATCTCCGCTGGTATTACTCAGCGCGGGAATGTTAGGCGTATTCTTATTTCGATAAATGGAACCACTCATGAAACCTGATATTTTAATTGCAACCAACGGATTTAAAGGGACCTGGCCTTCGATCGAATACGGCACATGGCTTGCGGCGACACTTGAAACAAAGATCTCGCTGCTTGGCATCACCGAGAACCCGAACCCTGCGGCGATAGATGAACACCACCCTTTGGAGGAAATCTTTGCGCGCGCTGTTGAATTGTTCCAACAAAAAGGCGTGACGTACACGCTCGAAGTGCAAAATGGAAACGCGGAGGATGTCATTCCGCGTAAAGCAAAACAGGGTGATTATATTATTGTGTTGGGACCGTTGGGACGCCCGCAACTCCGCCGTATCCTAACCGGGCGGTCCATTCGGCATTTACTGGAAGAAATTGAACAGCCGATCCTGTATGTGCCAGAATCAAAATTACCGCTGAATAAGATCTTAATCTGCATGGGTGGATTAGGGTATGAAGTAACTGCAGAACATATTGCCATGCAAATGGCGAAGAAAAGCGGTTCCGAGATCACACTGCTGCATATCATTCCCTCAATCGATATGAATTATCCCACGGCGATAACCGTCAGTGAGAATTGGCAAAACTTGAAAGAGACAGATACACCTGTTGGGCGAAGTTTGCGCCAGGCGTTGGAGATCGCAAAGAATGAAGGCTTGACCGCGAATGTAAAAGCGCGCCAGGGTAACGTGGTGGAAGAGATATTGGCTGAGATTAAAGAGGGAAAATACGATCTGTTGTGCATGGGCTCCATATTCAGCACCAACACCATGCGTCAACTGTATGCGCCAAATGTGACGGCAGAGATCGCAGAAGGCGCGGCCTGCCCGGTCTTATCTGCAAGATATAAGAGAGAATAAAGGGCAGCAAAAAAGCATCTGAACCGAGATGCTTTTTTGCTGCCTGTGATTTTTTACAAACCGGGTGTATATCTTTTTTCCCATTCTGCAATGGCGGCGCGAATGGCGGCCTTAATGGTTTCGTCTGGAATATCTTCCACCAACTCAAATTTCTTCATGCCGACATAAACTTCCAGGTCGCCTTTAATTGATTCTTGTAAGCGGATTCCATTTTTTTCGAGAGGTGTATTCATCAGGCGCGCCTGTAAAACAGTATCTATTTGAGCGACGATACTCAGCGTTGCAATATCCTTTTCCACTTCAGGTACCTTGGGTAAAGGCGGCAAAGATTGGCTGAGGGATCGCCCGGAGAGAAAAACAGCTGTTTGAGTAGGGTCAGACGCAGCGGGAATCGACGCGGCGGGTTGAGAAGCGGTTTGGGACGGTTGGCCACCCTCCAGCCATGGACGAATTACGGTGACCAATTCGATCAAGCGCTTTTTCTTTTCAGGAGATAGTGGAACGCTGACGGGTGTTTTATCCACTTCAAGCACAAAACGCCCGTTGACATTTTTAAGGCGTAAAAGTCCGGGGTCATCCTGCGGGTTTTGAGAGGCTGGCGACCCATCCGCAATTTGTTGCGCAGATTGGGATACCTTCATTTCGTTTTCCCTGGTCATCAATTCAACTTTTGATTCGGCGGCCTCTATTTTTTTTGCGGTGCGATTATTGGAGTCAAAGAATCCAATTGCCCAGCCAATGGCTGCGCCCAAAATAATGCCGATCAAAACATATAAAAAAGGTGTGGGGGTAAAATCTATTCCTGACATAATTCACCTCAAGCGTTGACAATTTGGGCAAACATGTGTGCCTCGTTGACCCACGGTCAGCTTTTGTATTTTCCTGCCGCAAACGGGGCAGGCTTTGCCCTCGCGGCCATACACTCGAAACTGATTTTGATACTCGCCGCCGCGGTAGACCCAGTCTATGCTGGCGCCGTTGCGGCGGATGCCTTCTTTTAGAACTGCGCGAATTGCTTTATGTAACGCCGCGGCTTGTTTTTGTGTGACAGTATTCGACGCCGCCAGTGGATGCAATTGCGCGATGTGCAAACATTCATCTGTATAAATATTGCCGAGACCCGCGAGAAAAGTTTGATCGAGAAGCAGCGGTTTTAATAAACGCTTGCGCCGCTGTAAACTTTCAAAGAGCCATTTGGCAGTAAACTTTTTTTCAAGCGGTTCCGGGCCAAGCCTGCCAAGAATTTTTTCGGGTTGATCTGTTAACCAGACCCGCCCAAATTTGCGGGTATCGTTGAATGCCAGATAATTATAATCTGATAAATGCAGCAGAAGGCGGTCGTGTTTTTCCGGCTTTATTTTACCTGCTCTTACCTCCAGATCCCCGCTCATTCGTAAATGGATCAGGAGATCGAAATTTTTCAGGCGGATGATCAGGTATTTTGCGCGGCGTGAAACATCCAAGATCTCCTGCCCTGCTGCCTGCTTCTTGAATTGGGCAGGAGCTGGGCTGGCCAGAGTACGCGCCCAGCGCAAGTCAACTGAAAGAATGGTTCTGCCGACCAATTCTGGTTTCAGGGTGCGGGCAATGGTTTCTACTTCAGGGAGCTCGGGCATATTTTAGCAATCAGCTCTTAGCGGTTGGCAATCAGTGTTTAGCGTTTAGCTAAGAGCTAAACACTAAACGCTGATCTTTACTCGTTGAACATCTCTCCAACTGAACGGCCTTCGTGGGCGCGTTTGATCACTTCACCTAATAACGGAGCGACAGAGATCACCGTAATGCGGTCTTCTAGAAATTTCATTTTATCGGTCGAAAGGGGTGCAGAGTCTGTGGTAATAATTTGTTTGATGGGCAGGGATGCCAAACGCTCAGCGCCGTTTTGGGAAAGAATGGCATGCACGAACATAAGATACACATCGCGTGCGCCATTTTGCTTGACCAGGTTCACAGCCTGGGCGATGGAACCGCCGGTATCGACTTCATCGTCGACGATGATCACGTCGCGGTCTTTGACATCACCGATCAATGTCAGCGCTTCGGCATTTGCGTCATTTCCAACCCGGCGTTTTTCTATGAATGCGATCGGCGTATTTAAATCCGACGCGTAGTTACGGCCTTTTTTAGCAAAGCCCAGGTCAACCGATACCACCACCGGGTCTTTCATGCCGGCGCGCAGGTTTTTATTGATATGATCTATCAGCAAATGGGAGGCGGTCAGCACGTCACCGGGAATGGAGAAGAAACCCTGTACCTGGCCGGCGTGCGGGTCGAGTGTCATATAACGGTCGGCGCCGGCAACCTCAAGCATATCGGCCACCAGGCGCGCAGTGATCGGCACTCGCGGCTGGTCTTTTTTATCGGAACGGCCATAACATAAATAGGGCACGACCGCTGTGATGCGCGCCGCAGAATCCAACCGCAGCGTTTGGATCATGATCAGCAGCTCCATCAAATTGCGATGCACCGGCGAGGAGGTAGTTTGTATCACGTAGACATCCTGTCCGCGCACACTACCCCCTAACTTAACAAAAAGATTCTCGTTCGGGAATTCGATCACATCACGCGCGCTCACAGGCTGGTCGAGATAATCCGATATTTTTTGACCAAGCTCCGGCGAGCCGCTCCCCGCAAATAATTTTATTCCGCCGTACACCTTCAGATCACGATGGATATGCTGCATTTATTTCTCCTTCGATCCAGAACAATATTTATTCATTTTAATCCGCTTTCCATCAACAACTTAACCGCTTCCCCGGGGGATAGTTCTCTATGGATGATCTTCTCCAGCATATTTTCATATTGTTTATGCGGGAGATCCCGGCGAAAACGATTCGTCAATTCTGCAACGATCAACGCGTCTAATTCGACCTCGATCCGGGCACGCTCACGAACGGCCCAATCTCCACTTTGAGTTAAGTGCGCCGCGTGCCTTGCGATGGCTTCGGCCAATTCCACAATTCCTTTACCCTCGATGGAAACCGTCCGTTGGATGGGCGGAATCCATAACAGCGCAGAGGATGAATCTTGTTTTGGAGCAACCGTCCGCATGCTTGAGCCGTGATGTTGAAATATCCGCTCGGTGGGATGCGCCAGTTCAAGCATGGACTTCAAAGCCTTCTCTGTATTATCCACGCCGGGGCGGTCTGCTTTGTTCACGACCAGAATATCCGCAATCTCAAGGATGCCTGCTTTGATGGCTTGAATGTCATCACCCAGCCCGGGCGCTTCGACAACCAATGTTGTGTGTGCCAGCCGCGCAATATCCACTTCACTTTGACCCGCTCCAACGGTTTCAATGATAATGACATCAAACCCGGCCGCATCAAATGCCTGCACCATATTCGCAGTCGAGCGTGCCAGGCCGCCTAACGAACCACGTGTGGCCATCGAGCGGATAAACACACCCGTGTCACCGCTAAGGTCACGCATGCGCACACGGTCACCGAGAACTGCGCCTCCAGTGAATGGGCTGGATGGATCAACCGCTACAATGGCCACACGTTTATCAGCTGTTTTACGATAATGTAAAGCCAGTTGATTCACCAGCGAAGATTTACCCGTACCCGGCGCGCCGGTCACGCCGATCAGGTGTGCCTTGCCTGTGTGTGGAAATAATTCAATTAATGCGGCGCGACCTTCAGACGTGTCATTTTCCACCTGTGTTAGCAGGCGGGATAATGCGAGTCGGTCACCTTTAAGAACTGCTTGAGAATATGTCATATAGGTTCGTGTAGGTCGGATTGGCAATCCGACTTACACAATCAGGTTCTTTAACAATAAAAACACAGAGTATCTTAAACTCTGTGTTTTTATTTCCTTTTATCCTGCCACTGCCATTCTAACATCACGAATAATATCTTCGGTGGATGCGCCGGGTCCGTAGACTGCGGTAACGCCCATTTCTTTTAAACGATGCAGGTCTTCATCTGGAATGATGCCGCCGATAAAGATCTTCACATGTGTTTGCCCATTGTTTTTTAATAATTCCAAAAGACGGGGAGTGAGCGCCATATGTGCGCCTGAAAGGATCGAGAGCCCAACCACATCCACATCTTCCTGAAGTGCAGCTTCGGCGATCATTTCAGGAGTCTGGCGCAGGCCGCTGTAAATCACTTCCATGCCGGCATCCCGCAATGCGCGCGCCACAACTTTTGCGCCGCGGTCGTGTCCATCCAGGCCGGGTTTGGCAACCAAAACACGTATCTTTTTTTCGGTCATAGTTCCTCCGAGGGACTGATGCACAAAGATTATACTATGTATCACAAATGCACTTAAGAAAATTCCAAGATCAATATCTCGGAATTTTTGACTACGTAACTATTTAACTGTTCAGCTACTCAACTACTCAACTACATCCCATCATCCTTTGGCGGAGCGGTTTGACCATAATCCAGCACCGGGCGCATTTGCGTGCCGCCTTCGGGAGGCCCGACGATCTTTTTATCTTCCATCATATCCACAATACGTGAAGCGCGAGTATAGCCAATGCGTAGTCTTCTTTGGAGCATGGAAACAGAGGCACGGCCTTCTTTGCGAACGATTTCCACCGCATCCGCATAAAGCGGATCGCCGTCTATTTTCTTTACATCTTCCCATAACGGGGTTTGCTTAAGCGGTACATTGGCTGGCACAGAATCAGCGGGTGTGCCTGCAACCGCATATGGACTTGCTCCGCCTGCCTGATTGTGCCAGTATTCCACCAAATTTTGAATTTCAAGATCGGAAACAAATACACCCTGCAAACGTGCGGCGGAACCGGCGTCTGGCGCTTGATACAGCATGTCACCGCGGCCGAGCAGTCTTTCTGCACCGGGTTGATCGAGAATTACGCGGCTGTCGGTATTGGAAGCCACAGCAAAGGCAATGCGCGCCGGGAAGTTGGCTTTGATCAGACCTGTAACTACATCCACAGATGGACGCTGTGTGGCGAGAATTAAGTGAATACCGGTTGCGCGTGATAATTGCGCGAGACGGGTGATGGTTTTTTCAGTTTCATCGGGCGCGATCATCATTAAGTCAGCCAGCTCATCAATGACCACAACAAGATAGGGTAATTTTTTCTGCCCCTGTAATTTCATCCTGGCATTGTAATCAACGATATTACGCGAGCCGATTTGTGCGAAGAGATGATAGCGCTTGTCCATCTCGCGTGTCATCCATTGTAGGGCGCCGATGACGCGCTCCGTTTCAACGACCACGGGACCGAGTAAATGCGGAATGCCGTTGTAGCCTGTCAATTCCACACGTTTGGGGTCAACCAATACAAGACGCAGATCGTCGGGAGTATTAAAAAGCAATAAACAGGTAAGAATGGAATTTACACACACAGATTTACCAGAACCGGTGGTGCCGGCGATCAACATATGCGGCATGCTTTCAATACTGGCAATGACCGGGTGCCCGGCGACATCACGACCCAAACCAAAATTCAAAGGTTTGGTGTTGCGTTTGAAGGTGTCGCTTTCCAAAATATCACGCAGAGCCACCATGGCCATTTCTTCATTCGGCACTTCAATACCTACATAACTGTGTCCGGGCACGGGCGCTTGAATACGAATGCGCGGCGCGGCCAATGCAAGCGCAAGGTCATCTGATAAAGAGGATATCTTGCTGACGCGGACTTTGGTTCTCACCCCGCCGCGGGTTTCAAGAAATAGAGGCTCCACTCCGAATTGCGTGATCGATGGTCCGCGGCTGATTGCAACTACCTGGGCAGGCGCGCCAAAGGATGCAAGAGTTTCTTCGATCAAGCGCGCGCGTTGTTGAATGAATTCTTCGTTGATGGAAGGCGCATTGCCAGAAACGAGAATATCGCTGACTTGCGGCAACACCCAGTGAATGACAGTGGGACCGCTGGTTGTACGCGTGGGTTGGACGCTGCGCGTCTGATCCATTTGTGATCCGATTGGAATGCTGGCGGGATCTAGCGGTGTGAAATCTTCTGTCGAAAGCGAAGCATGAAACAGGTCGGTTTGGGGCGCGATGCGTTTGTTCAACCAATTCCGCATCCACTTGAAGATGGGCGCGAGCCAGAAGAATAAATCCCAGACCGGTTTATCCAGCAATACTGCAATGCCGATAATTA
>JANODZ010000594.1:0-4464 GCA_031412935.1 Anaerolineales bacterium | reverse complement strand
CGAACGGATCGTGCTTTCCCTCGCGGCGCCGCAGCACGAGCCACGTCAGCATCATGACCACGAACGAGCCCACGATGGCGTACAGGAAGTGCTGCGCCAGCCGACAGGCCAACGAGACCGTTACGATCGTTGTCCCGCAGTTCATTCCATCCAAACAGGTTTTCAATGCCTTGCATATGCAAACGGCTGAAATGCTGCGCAAAGAATTGCTATCCAAGCCCGGCGTAGTTATTACCGATGTGCCTTATCAAATTCCTTAAGCCGCTGTGGTACTTAGTGCCGCTAAATCATTAAGCCGGAATTGTGATTTTTACTTGTAAACTTTTCTAATATGTTTAGGGTCTGTATGCAAAATCAAATACAAGGTGTCATTCTGAGGAGCGGAGCGACGAAGAATCTCTACTTTTGTCTGAAATCAACTTGTTTTGGCCGAAAACGAGACCCTGCACTATCGCTCAGGGTGACACAAAGTTAATTTGCATACAGACCCTGGTAAATTCTGCAACCAGCGGTAAGAAAAGATTTGTACTATAATCACGCCTGTTTCTCAAAACAAGAATGTTTATAATGGATCAAGAAAGAAAAATGTTAACCCCTGAAAATAATCAAACCGAAATCATGCGGCGAGAGAGTGAATATAAACCCCCAAAATCATTGGGGCACTGGTTCATTGGCCGGCCGCTTCAAACAGCGGACGCTCCTCATCAAACAATTGGCAAAACCGTTGGCTTGGCAGTTTTCGCATCGGATGCGCTTTCCTCAACAGCTTATGCAACACAGGAGATTCTGGGCGTATTGGCTGCGGCTGGCACGCTGGCATTCGGCTATGTATTTCCAGTATCCATCGCAATTGTTATTTTGCTCGCGATTGTGACCATTTCCTACGAGCAAACGATCCACGCCTATCCCGGTGGAGGCGGCGCCTATATCGTTTCACGCGATAATCTTGGTGAATTGGCTGCACAAATGGCTGGCGCCGCCTTATTAACCGATTATATATTGACGGTTGCTGTCTCTATTTCAGCTGGAGTTGCGCAGATTGTGTCTGCATTTCCAACTCTGGTTGATTATCGAATCGAAATTGGTATTGCAGCAGTATTGTTGGTCATGCTGATTAACCTGCGGGGTGTCAAAGAATCGGGAACCGCATTCGCCATCCCCACATATTTTTTTATTATCATGATGTTTTCCATGGTCGGTATTGGAATATTCCGCAGCCTGAGCGGAACATTAGGCATTTTAACTGAACCCCCTGTATTATCCGTTGTGCCTGCACTCTCAGGGATTACAGCGTTTTTGCTTTTACATGCCTTTGCCAATGGCACAACTGCATTAACAGGCGTGGAGGCAATTTCAAACGGCATTCCTGCCTTCAATGAACCGCGCAGTCACAATGCAGGTGTTACCCTGATTTGGATGTCCGTAATTTTAGGCGCTTTGTTTCTCGGTATTTCATATCTGACCGCGAGCATCGGTGGAGTGTTCTCAGAGGAAGAAACTATTATTTCGCAAATTGCCCGTACCGTTTTTAATGGACGCGGGCTGTTATATTTATTTACTCTTGGCGCAACTACAATTATTCTTATTATGGCAGCGAATACTGCCTTTGCCGATTTCCCGCGTTTGGGGGCGCTAGCCGCTGCTGATGGATTCTTGCCCCGTCAACTAACTTTCCGTGGAAGTCGTTTGGTGTTCTCGAACGGCATTATTACGCTTGCATTGATCGCTTCTTTACTCATCATTCTTTTTAAAGCCAGCGTGACCCTTCTTATTCCACTCTATGCGATTGGGGTATTTCTTTCGTTTACGCTTTCACAGACGGGTATGGCACGCCGCTGGTGGAAGATCGGCCATCTCAAACCGGACCAGGAGAGTATTGAACGCGGTTCCACTTTACGTTATGATAGCAGGTGGAAATCAAAGATGATCGTTAATGGATTTGGCGCGGTCTGCACAGCTGTAGTTATGCTGGTGTTCGCAATCACCAAGTTTCGCGAAGGTGCCTGGGTCGTGCTTATTTTGACGCCTATTTTGGTGACCATATTCTTTACTATTAACCACCATTACACAGATCTTGCCCGCAATCTCTCGCTTGAGGATTTTTCAGGCAACCCGACGCGGCAAACACGACATCGTGTGATCATGCCGATCAGCGGTGTGCATCAGGGAACCATGGATGCATTGCGCTATGCCCGCCTGCTTTCAGATGATGTGACCGCTGTGCATATTTCACTGGATGCTGCTGAAACCGAAAAGGTTCAAAAGAAATGGATCACCTGGGGCGAGGGAACGCGCTTAATTATTTTAGATTCGCCCTACCGTCTCTTTATTGAGCCTTTGCTTGAATATTTGGAAGAAGTTATCGATAACCGCCAGCCGAATGAGACGATCACAGTGGTTGTACCTCAATTTATTCCTTCAAAACGCTGGCACAATGTATTGCATATGAAGACGGCAAATGTTTTACGGGATCAACTCTTAAACAAACATGGGGTGGTCGTAACCGACGTACCCTATCACATGCACGAATCACATGAATTGCGCGACACTATATCGCACGCAGATTAAGTCCCCGAAGCGAAGCGGAGAGGGAGTGTCGGTGAACACACAAGGAGTAATTTATGAATTTAATTGTTGTTGGTTGCGGCCGCGTGGGCGCGGAGTTGGCTTACCGCCTTTTCAAAGGCGGACATCAAGTTGTTGTTGTAGACAGTAACCGCGAATCATTCAATCGTTTACATGCCGATTTTCGCGGACGCACACTCGAGGGTGAAGGTCTTGCGGAGAGTGTGCTTGAGCGCGCGGGTATTAAAGAGGCGGATGGCCTGGCCGCCGTCACCAATTCAGATTCACTTAATGCAGTGGTGGCCCATACTGCGCGCGTTTTTTATCACGTGCCGGTGGTGGTGGCGCGTAATTATGATCCAAACCTGCGTGTGGTGATTGAAGCTTTTGGCTTGCAAACTGTCAGCTCTACATTTTGGGGTGCGCAGCGTGTTGAAGAATTGCTGATCAACCCTACGCAAAGAGTGGTTTTTTCCGCTGGCAATGGCGAAGTGGAAGTGTATGAAATCAGCATTCCTGAAACCTGGTATGGGCGCACACTCGGAGAATTAATGGAACCTCTCAAGCAGTGTTTTGCAGTCGCGGTCACACGCGCAGGCCGCTCATCCCTGCCGGATATGGAAATGGTTTTACAATCCGGGGATACGATCAATATCAGCAGTACCTATGATGGCATCAGCACACTCACTGCGCGGCTGACGGCTAAGGCGGAGGCGTAATATGTTTGTTTTAATCGCAGGCGGCGGGCGCACAGGGGCGCGTCTTGCAAGTTTGCTGCTTAACGAAAAATATAAAGTGCGGTTGATCGAAAATCGTCGGACTCTGTTGTCTCATTTGCACCAGGAATTGCCAACTGAAGTAATTTATGAAGGCAACCCGATTGACCCCAATGTGCTTGAAGCGGTGGGCATTCGCGAGGCACATGCGGTGGCTTCGGTCACAGGCGATGATTCGATGAACCTGGCGATCAGCTTCCTCGCCAAGAAAATGTTTGAAGTGCCGCGCACGATCGCGCGGGTGAACAATCCCAATAACGCCTGGCTGTTTGACGAGAAATTTCATGTGGATGTTTCTCTTAACCAGGCCGATGTCTTGGCTCATTTAATTCAGGAGGAAATGTCACTGGGTGACATGATGACCCTCTTTAAGATCCGCCGCGGACGTTACTCAGTGGTCGAAGAAAAAGTGCCCCCCGGAGCAAAAGCGATCGGTATCCTGCTTAAGGATATGGATCTGGCGGAACATTGCGTGATCTCTGCCATCATTCGTGATGGTGTAATGACATTGCCACGCGGTGACAGTACTTTGCAGGTAAATGACGAGATCATCGCTGTTGCCAGCCCGGAAGGCGCACATAAACTCGCTGAACTGCTCGCTCACCCTGAATATCCGCAGCGCAGCAGCGGCAGAAAAACATTGTAGCAAGAAAACAGCCGGTCATTTTGCCCTTGCAAAGGGTACGGCTTTGCCGTATAATAGGTTAATGGAGTTCATAGAAGCCACTGCCTTTACAAAATACGTTTACGATTATTTGTCGGACGATGAGTAATTGGGATTGCAAAGTTTTTTTGCTCCAGTATCCAGAATCGGGCAAGGTTGTTCGTGGATCTGGCGGTGTCCGAAAAGTTCGTTGGGCAATGTCAGGTAAAGGGAAAAGTGGCGGCGTGCGAGTGATTTACTACTTCAAGAAACAGGATAACGAAATCTGGCTGTTGACGATTTACAGCAAAAATGAAATAGAAAACATTCCCGCTCATGTTCTGCGTCAAATCGCAAAGGAAATTGAAAATGTCTAAACGTGATATTGGTCAGGAAATTCTCGATGGGATTCGTGAGGTGAAGGCGTACAAGGCTGGCACAAAAGATCTGCGAGTTCACGCCTTGAAAGCGCCTGCTCCC
>JANODZ010000593.1:0-3987 GCA_031412935.1 Anaerolineales bacterium | reverse complement strand
GAATTTTTCGACATTAATGTGTATAAGTAACATCGCAGCGCTTAGTAACATGAATGCTTCAATACTGAATACGACCAGGTACCCGCTCAATGGCTGGCCTGTAGCCTGAGTCACTACATCACGCACAACGCCACCGATAATGGATCCCATTAGGCGCGCGAGGGCATTCGAGAATCCCCATGCGCCAATATAAAGACCGATCATGCCGGGGGCAGTAAGGTCAAACATCAGCGATAGGTTTGCAACAGTTGAAAGACCTGTGCCAATTCCCAGGATGGTGACACCCGTATAAAAAATATCTTTATCTGCCATGAAACCGCTGATCACGATCACAACAAATCCAAGCAACGCGCTCAGATTGCCGGCTTGCGCGATCGACTTCCTGGCAACGCGTCCCTCAAGCGCGCCTGCAACAAGAATCGCAACCAGTACAAACGTCCCCCAAATGGAAGTGATGCGTGTGGTCTGGGTCACTGTCATGCCAAAGGCTTCAGCGCCGAAGGGTTCAAGCAAAATATCCTGCCCAAGGATGGCGCTGAGCAGTAAAAGTAGATAAACAAAGAAAGTACGCGCAACCGGGTTGGCTGTGATGGCTTGTGTCATCTCTTTGATTGTATAGGATTTGGAGTGCGGACTTAAGTCCGCAGACCTGTTTGAGCGTGGCTCCAGCTTGATGAGCCCGAGCAGGCCCAAGATCAGGGCGGCCGCGGCTACAACTCCAAATGCGCGAATTAATGCCGCGGGCGTGTATGGATCCACCATGCGGCTGAGTCCGATGGCTGTCAAAATAATGGCGACGATCATCATGAACCACATGGTCGCAATGGTTTTGGCGCGGCCTTTTTCGCCGGAGAGTTCGGATGCAAGGGAAAGATATGAAACTGCCGAGAGGTTGTAACCCATGCCCCACGCGCCGAATGCCAGGATACCTGCCAGGATGCCAAGCCTTAGGTTTTGATTCATTAAAAAAGCAACTTGCGGAGAAGCCACAAGACCCATTACGCAAAGGATTAATCCCACAAGAATATATGGTGTGCGGCGCAAGCCAAAAATAGGATGGCGGTCGGAATACGAACCAATGGCAACTTGAATGGGCGAAAATAAATATGGAAGCGACGCAAGGATGGCGACGAGGGTCGCTGAAATGGAGAGCTCTGTGATCATGACGCGGTTAAGCGTGCTGTTGATCGGTACGAGGGTCATTGCGACAGCGATATGAATGAGTCCGAGTTGAAAGCGTTTGAGAAACATGGGCACCTATTAAATTAAGCAAGGGCGTTTGATACGCCCTCGCCTCTGATGCTGAAATTGTACTTTTTAGGGCAGATTACGCAATGTAGATTTATATAGAATTTTACTAGCATTTCCTGAGACGGACAATCCATAACCAACGTGATATAATGCGCCCGCCTTGGGGAACCCCGGGGCGGTTTTCATTGAGGAGGAAAACATGGTTACAAAGAACGAAATTCCAAATACTCCGGCCCACAACACTCCCCCGCCTCTGATCGAGGTATCCGGCACACATCACGAAATGGGACGACAAATCGGTGAGGCCGCGCGCGAACAAGTTCGGCATTCCGTTGCCAATGCGCGCGTTTTGATCGATGCGGCTTACAAAGATCTTGAGCTTTCCTGGCAGGGGGCACAGATCCAATCACGTAAATACCTGCCGTTCGCAGAAGAACGTTACCCGCAATATGTGGATGAAATGCGCGGGATAGCCGAAGGTGCGAATGTTCCCTTCGACGATATCGTGGTGCTGAATGTGATGGAAGCAGTCACAATGGACGCGCTTCATCTTACACGCTGTACCAGTTTTGCCGTCAACGATGAGCGCACGGCGGATGGCCACGTGCTGCTGGCACATAATGAAGATTGGATTCCGGAAGATGAAAATGATGTCTTCGTTATCTCAGCCAGGCCGGATAAGGAACCCCCGTTTCTGGCCATGACGTATGGCGGGCTGCTGCCCAATGTGGGATTCAACGCTTATGGCATTGCCCAACTAATAGATTCGGTCTACCCAAATGACTCACGCATTGGTATTCCGCGTCTCGTGGTGGCGCGCGCTGTTTTATCCTCGCGCCGCATCTCAGGCGCAATTGGACGCACGCTTGTACAACAGCGCGCCGCAGGCTATAACCATCTGCTCGTTCACGAAAGCGGCGAGATGTATTCGATCGAGGTATCTGCGCGTAAATTTGAGATCCTATATGCGCAGGATGGGTACCTGGTGCATACCAATCATTACCTTGACCCACAAATGAAAAAAGTGGAAAAAGCTCCCGAAGAATTACTTTCCTCGCGCGTGCGGTATTTCCGCGCTTCGCGTTTATTGCGGCAAAACGATAAACACTCAATCAAGAGTTTACAAGCCATTCAGAAAGATCATGTCAATATACCAAACTCGATCTGTAACCACAATATCGAAGGTCTCGATCCGCTGGACCGCGAAAAGACCATCAGCGCATTGGTGATCGACCTGACTGCCGGCGAAATGCATATTACCTGGGGTAACCCATGTGAGAATAGCTATCACACGTATCATTTGAATGGGTAAGAATACAGGAAAGAAGTAAGAAGTCAAAAGTGAGAAGTGAGAAATGAGAAGAAAGTAGAAAGAAGTGAGAAGAAAGAAGAAAAAAAAGAGTCTACTCAAAAAACTGAGCAGACTCTTTTTCTGTATTGTTTTACCTTTTACTTTTTTACTTCCTACCTTTTTACATTATTTGAATTTCCGGTTCTTTTAGGAGCAGCGCCAATGGGGATGCGATGAGTACCATGGTAGTTGTCATGGTCAATACAAATGGAAATCCATAGAGTTCAGCCAGAGGACCTGTAAACAACAATCCCAAGGCGCCCGAAGAAAAGATAAATCCAAGCGCAAGCCCGGAAGCCAGCGCCATCCCGCCGGGGATGATCCGCTGGGCAAAAACCACCATGATGCTGTGCACGGCGCCTGTCAAAGCGCCTGCGAGAGGAACAAGAAGATACAGCCACCACGACCAGCCAATTAAACTGGCGATGTAGATCGGAATCGCAGCCAGGGATAATGCGCCTGCGGCCACAAATCGTTTTGAGTAACGGTCAGCAAAGTAACCGCCAAACATATTCCCCAGGGCCGAGCCGCCCATGAACAAACCCGCCATACTTCCATATACCGTTGCGCCCTGACCCAGGTCATGAATATATTTAGGAATCAGGTTGACCATATTGGACTGCGCCCATGATTGCAGCATTGCGACCACAGCCAAAACAAAAATGAATACGACCCCCACCTGCGCACGTGCGGCCTGGTTTACATGAACATATTTTGGATGCGGGTGATTGGCACGCAATTGATAAAGCAAGGAAAATCCAATCGGAATGGAAACAATCGGGATGATGAACAAGCCCGGCAATTTATATGAAGCGAGTATAAAACCTGTAATGATCGGACCTATAAAATGCCCGAGCTGCCCGGCGGTAAAGAAGAGGGATGTGGAGGTTGTCTCCTGTCCCTTCAAGAGTTCACGTCCACGCAGGGTGGCTTGCACCGCCCCAACCGGATGAAAAGCGGATGAACCAAATGCTGCGACGATAAGACACGCCAGGCCGGCATTCCCTGGAATGGTCAACGCGGCGGAATAAAAAACGGTCATCCAAAGGACACCGCCCGCAGCCAGCCAGCGCGGACCGATACGGTCTGAGATCCAGCCGAAAAAGGGCTGCGTCAGCGCAGAAGCCCAAATGTAGATCGTCGAAAATATGGCGATCTGAGATTCACTTAAGCCGAGATAGGTAAGCAAAACAGGACGGCTTGCATTGAAGGTATCCACTATGAAATGGCTGAGGGCAATGGACGAAAAAATGGAATCAAGAAAAAGTGTCATGGTTTTTTATTTTATTTCCCACGATACAGATGATGCGATTCGATATAATCATACACAGAGGGAAGGATATAGTACCGATACACTTCTCTTTCCATAACCCGGCGTCGTATCT
>JANODZ010000592.1:0-6836 GCA_031412935.1 Anaerolineales bacterium | reverse complement strand
CCGTAGCTCAGTTGGTAGAGCAACGCACTCGTAATGCGTAGGTCACGAGTTCGACTCTCGTCGGTGGCTCAGCCCAAATAAAAAGAATCCCGCTTACGTGTACGCGGGATTCTTTTTATTACCAATTTTTTTAAGCGGATCATTGTTCCGCGCCGACACAATTTCAGCCATGATAGACAAGGCGATTTCCTCGGGGGTCCCCGCGCCAATTTCCAATCCGATGGGTCCATGCAGACGATTCAATTGAGTTTCGCTGAGACCCTCGTCAAGAAGCCGCTGGCGGCGTATCGCCTGGGTAGTTTTGCTTCCCAATGCGCCCACGTAAAATGCAGGGCTGGGTAATGAAATTTTCAACGCGGAATCATCGAGCTTGGGATCATGCGTGAGCACGGCAATGGCCGTGGATCGGTTGGGTGGATTTTGTTGAAACGCCTGATCGGGCCATAATTGAATAAGTTGATCCACGTGCGGGAATCTTGCCTGACTGCCAAAAGCGCTGCGCGGATCAATCACGACTGTTCGATACCCAAGCGTTTTTGCCAACGCCATCAATGCGATCGTGATGTGAACTCCGCCGACTGCGATAAGGGTAGGCGGAGGCAGGAGCACTTCCAGGAAGATTTCAATGGAATCGCTCAACATCATGCGCTGGGATATGCCACGCGACAGAGTCTCTTTTGCTAAATTCAACACGGTCTCATCCCATTGGTCACTAATTTTTCCGATTGCATTAACAACCCCATCATCAGGCAATAAAATCTCGCGGCCCAACAAATCATTGGGGCCGCGTATTACGGTGACCATAACTGCTGTTTGTTCCGCTGCCAGCATAGAGCGCAAAGACTTGAAAAATTCCGGATCAAGCGGCTTGACAAAGATATCAATGCTTCCGCCGCAGGCCAGACCCACTTCCCAGGCGGTTTCGTCAGCGACGCCAAAATGCAGAAGCTGCGGCTTATTTGATTTCAACACCTCAACTCCCGTATCGAAGACCGCGCCTTCGACGCAACCACCGCTGACAGAACCAGTGATTTTTCCATCCGGCGTGATTGCCATTTTTGCGCCGGCGCGGCGCGGCGAAGAGCCCCAGGTTTGAATGACCGTGGCGAGCGCAATTGATCCATTATTTTCCGCGTACCAGTCGTCAAGGTCAGGCAGGATATCGCGCATGGTTGCCTCCATTGGAGCGGCGATTGATGTCAGCCGCACCATGCCCGGGCACACGCCGCCCCCATTCAAAGTTAAATATCTTAAGTGAGTCGCAAAGGTTTTTGTCTACGCGGCAGACGAATCGTTCTGATTCTCTGATTCAATTTTTTGGCGCACCTTTTCGTAAAAGACCCCGGCAAGTTTTTCGGATACGGGCATCATCAACCGCGCGGCGAGGCTTGCCAATTGACCACCAACGGTAACGTCGGCAGTCCAATGTAATTGCGTGGCTCCATCAGGCCGATCACTCAGATACAACTCACTCACTGCATCAGCAACGCTGCCGGTCGCGGAGCCATGAGCCTTTAATTTTGCATGGTTTGGTTCATCCAATTCTAAAATCTCGACCTCCCCCGAAAAACGCGCCTTCACAGCCCCAAATCCAACCGAGACAACCCCGCGATATTTTTTAAGCAGTTCAATGACTTCGATCTTTTCCACACCTGGAACACATTGCCCAATCTGGTTCGGATCAGTCATGAAATCCCATACTTGTTTTCGAGGTGCACGAATTGTGACATCGCCCTTTAATATCATTTTACTCACCTCTAAAATGAACTGCGCGTGATTTTATAACGAGTAAAGAACTTTTGAATTGTAACACCAGCACCGGGAGTGACTAATTGCGTGGGCTAACCACGAAGACACAAAGCCGCTAAGCCACCAAGAATCCTTCGAGACTCCGTGTCTTTGAGTCTTTGTGGTAAATAAAAGCCCATTCTTTTAGCCACTCCCAGAATTGCCAGCTATAAAAACAGAACAAAAATTCTGTTATACTCGCCCTCACACCCCTGCCCCTCTCCTGGAATGAGAGGGGGGAGTTTATGTATATGGCAAAAACTAAAACACATACCCGTTATGTCTGTCAGCAATGCGGACGTGTCGCCGCTTCGTATATGGGCAAATGCCCGCAGTGCTCAGCGTTTAATAGCATGGTAGAGGAAATTGTCCATGAGGAGCCTGTCAACAAGGGGCCATCAAATGTCCGCGGATTGAGCGGCCGGTCCATTCCGCGCCCGATTGACGAGGTTGGCGGGGATGCGGAAGACCGAGTCCATTTGCCGATCGGTGAGTTTGCGCGCGTCCTCGGCGGCGGAATCGTGCTCGGCTCCATTGTCTTGATCGGCGGCGACCCGGGCATTGGCAAGTCCACGTTGATGCTGCAAATGGCGATGGAGATGGCGAACACGCAGCGTGTGCTATATGTTTCGGGTGAAGAGTCTGAGCGGCAGATCAAAATGCGCGCAGTGCGTTTGCTCGCTTCGCGCGGCAAAAAGGAATTGCCGAAGAATCTTTTATTGGTGACGGAAACGAATCTAGAAGTGATTCTGAATCATGTCAGCGATTTGAAACCTGACCTGCTGATCGTTGACTCGATCCAGACCGTTTATTTATCCGGGTTGGATTCGTCGGCGGGATCAGTTTCGCAGGTGCGTGAGTGCGCGTCACATTTGCGTGAGTTGGCGAAGTCGAGCGGCGTATCAGTTTTCCTGATCGGGCATGTAACCAAGGAAGGCGCGATCGCAGGTCCGCGGGTGCTGGAACATATTGTGGATACGGTTTTGTATCTGGAAGGCGATCGATTTCAAGCCTATCGTTTACTGCGCTCAGTCAAGAATCGTTTTGGCGCAACTGCCGAGGTGGGTGTCTTTGAAATGCGCGAGGGCGGATTGGTTGAAGTGACCAATCCATCTGAGGCGTTTCTCGCGGAGCGCCTGGTCAACGCGGCCGGCTCGACCATTGCAGTAACCATGGAAGGTACCCGTCCCATACTCGTTGAAATTCAAGGATTAACCTCCCCGACTCAATTTGGAAATGCGCGCCGCACGCCGAATGGCATCGACTTCAATCGTTTATTATTGATCTCGGCCGTGTTGACCCGCCGCGTGGGATTAAAACTTTCGGAGCAGGATGTCTTTGTCAACGTGGTGGGCGGGATTCAAATTGACGAACCCGCCGCGGATCTGGCGATTGCCGCCGCGATTGCCTCTTCATGGAAAGATGTGCCTGTCCGCGCGGAAGCTGTATTGATCGGCGAGATCGGCCTGGCTGGCGAGCTGCGAATGCCGGGTCAAATGGTGGCGCGTTTGCGTGAGGCGCAAAAATTAGGATTCAAAGTTGCCATCGTTCCGAAAGCTATTCGTCAGGGTGAGGCTTATCCAAAAGGAATTGAGATTATTGAAGTGCGGTCTTTGGATCAGGCGTTGAACGCGGCTTTGATGAAAAGCGGGAAATAAAAAGTGAGAAGTGTAAAGTATTGAGACATTAAGCGAAAATCCTCTTTCACCACACGAAAGAGGATTTTTTTGCAACCAATTCCCTGCTCAGAGCGTATGTTTGCCAGAAGGAGTTTTAAAATGAGAACAAAATTTATTACAGCATTGCTCGTACTCGCATTCGCCAGCATGGCTTGCGGTTTCAATGTTAACCTGCCCAAACTTCCCACGCCAGGCCCCGAAGTGACAGATGAGATAGTGGTTCCAACCCCCAAGACGGATGAAGTAACTTTGAGCCTTTCGTTCGGCGCCGGCGAGCTGACATTGGCGCCGGGCGCCAGTCAACTTGTGGAAGGCACTGCCGCCTATAATTACGCTGCCTTCAAACCCGAGGTCAATATTGATGGCGGCAATATCCAGATCCAAATGAGTGATATCAAATCCCTCCCGGCTTTCAAGGATCTTAAAAATGAATGGGACCTTAAACTCGGCGATACTTCCATGGACTTATCCATTGAATCCGGCGCGTATACAGGCGCCTTTGAATTTGGCGGCCTCGCTCTCAAGAACCTGACCATTAAAGATGGTGCGGCAGAGGTTGAACTCAATTTTTCAAAACCAAATTTAACCGAAATGTCTGTGCTGAGTTATGAGACCGGCGCATCCAATGTCAAGATGAGCGGGCTGGCCGATGCCAATTTCCGCATTTTTGATTTTTCATGCGGTGCCGGTGATTACACACTTGATTTCTCGGGTGAATTGCAACGCGATGGCGCTGTGAAAATTTCGAGCGGGCTGAGTAATATTATTGTCGTTGTCCCCGAGGGAGTCAACGCAGTGGTCACAATCGATAGCGGCGCATCCAACATCAGCGCAGGCCCAGGCTGGAGTCAGAACGGGAATGTGTATAAGCAAAAAGGCGAAGGTCCCACACTTACTTTCGTGATCGAGATCGGCGCCGGAAATGTGACGCTGACAAAATAATAAGGAAACAGTTCCGCGTCAACCATTTGACGCGGGATTGTCTTGAGCGGGTAGAGTCTGCTTTTTAACCCGTACCCTTTGCCGCTTAGGCAGGCTGCGCTGTTATTTAATCCCCATAATTTTAGAGCCTAAGGTCATATTTTATCCATGACCTCCATCACTTGCCTTGTCGTGGAATGCGCAATAAAATCGTGATTGTCGGTAAGGTTTACCTTTTTTAAGAGAGGTTAGCATGCAGATCACACGTCAGGCAGATTATGCAGTTCGAGCGGTGCTTCATTTGGCCCGTAACGGCGAGCAACGCATTGCGACAAGTAAGATCGCGGAAGAACAACGCATTCCGCCGTCGTTCCTAGCCAAGATCATTTCGCAATTATCCATTGCGGGGTTGCTGCACACATCTCGCGGCGCGCACGGCGGCGTTACGCTTGCACGTCAAGCCAAAGACATCACCTTATTGGAAGTTGTCGAAGCCATTGACGGACCCATTCAATTGAATGAATGTGTTGGTGATAGCGGCGTCTGTTCATTTGATGAAACCTGCCCGCTGCGACCGGTCTGGTGTGATGCGCAGGAAGAATTGGTAGGCAGGCTAAAAGGCACGAACTTTGCCAATATGGTGTCTAAGAATTAAAACGGACCGCGGACTTCAGTCCGCAACTGTTTAAAAATCGGACTAAAGTCCGCGATCCAAAAACAATAGAGTCTCTCGACTATAATAGCCGGGAGACTTTTTTATTTTAAGGATGCGATGCGCGCTTTCTTAACACATACCAAAACACAGGATGAAGATCATGAACAATAAATGGATTTTTTTCATCGCGCTGACATTTTTAGCGGCCAGTATTGCTTGCGCCGTTCCGGGATTTCCAGGCGCCGCGGCTCCTGCTCTCGCGCCGACAGTTGATTCAGACCGCCTGGAAACAATGGTGGCTGGGACAGTTTCCGCCGCCATCGCAGAAACTGAGCAGGCACAGCCTGCACAAGAAAGCGGACCTGCATCTGTAACAGGTGTTAGCGCCACAGGTACGCCTGAAACAATTCCATTGAGCAGTACACTGACCGCGCAGGCGAATGGCTCCATTGTTTTTGTGGATGAATATGCAGGGTATGAGATCACCATTCCTGACGGCTGGCTGGCTGTGCGCATCAATCAACAGGAGTATTTGGATGCAGTGAAATTACCGCAAGCCGCCGACGCGAATATTCGGGAATCTCTGCTGGGCATTAAAACCGAAGACCCCAATATCTTTCGCCTGCTTGTCATGGATACAAATGCTGAACACATCCAGGACGGATTCGTCACTGACATTAACTTTATTTGGGAGGAGCAGAAATCCTTTGATTCGATCGAAGATTTGCAGGTTATTGCGGATAAAATCCCCAACGCAGCTACAGTCTTCAGGTTTGAAGTCAGCACGGTTCAGATCGTCACTACTTCCAGCGGACTCCAAATAGGCGTAATCGAAGCCAGATCATCATTCACGAACCCATCCAGTGACGAGGTTGATATTTATCAAAAACAGGTTTTCTTCAAGGGAAAAACTGGAACACAATCCATTATCTTTACAACTTTGGCAGGGCTGAAAGAAATCACCCTGTCCGCTTTTGATACAATGCTTGAGACGATCAGCCTGATTGCAAAGTGAAAAAATATTTCAGCAAACGAGAAGGAATATCATCATGAAGATCAAAATTCATATTATGGGTTCAATTTTATTTTTCACCATAATAGCGTGTGTTATTCCGGGGCTGAGTCAACCGACCGCTATTCCCACCTTCAATTTGGGCACAATACCCACCATGATTGTTTTGACTGCGAATGCGCTACAAGCACAAACTTCTGTTGCCGCGCCGCCAACGTTTCTTGAAACATCCACTCCCACGCCTACTGAATCTACCACTGCAACACCCAAGATATCCTTGTCAGGGACCTCACTACTCCTGCGTGAAGACCAGACCACTCTTTTCACAGATCGCCAGGCCGGGATCGAAATCATAATCCCTGCAGGCTGGATGCCGGTACGCGTTAATGAGCAGGAATATTTCGATGCTTTTTCATCCAATGCCGCATCAGACTTGGCCATTCGTGAACGTCTGGCTCGAATCCAAACCCTTGACCCTGCCTGGTTTCGCCTGGATGCCATTGACATACAGCCTGGGCACGTTTTCAACGGGGCTGTTACAGATATCAATGTTATCTTTCAACAGGACGATTCTCGAAGTTTGGAAGAAATAGCAAAAGCTGAAAAGGCTAGCGCGAAGCCGTTTACGAACTATGAATTTTTATCTTCAGAATTTCAACAGGCAGCCAATGGGATGAATACCCTGGTCATTGAGCAAAGATGGAATTCGACCACAGGTGTGACGTATTACCGCGGCGTGTTTTTCAAAGTCCCTTCAGGGCTTATCGTGCTTGATTTTTAT
>JANODZ010000591.1:0-4417 GCA_031412935.1 Anaerolineales bacterium | reverse complement strand
ATGGCTTCGCGGCGGTAACGGTTGAGAACACCCGAAGGTGTTTCGTTATGCACGTGGATTATCTCCGCTTCTGCAGCATATGCGATGGCATATCCCTGCTCTTTGGCCCACTTCGCCCACGCGAGATCTTCCAAGCCTGTTAGTGTTTCGTCATAGGGAATCTGCTCCCACAAACTTTTTCTGATCGCGGCATTGGCGTTATTGCAAAAGGCGGTTTCCTGTTTTGACCTGCTCAGACCGGGATACCATTGATGAAAAATCTGTTGTTCAGAAAATTTCGCAAAATCAGGTCCGCGTTGCCTGCCGTAGGTGAGCGCAATGCTGCCATCTTGAAATGGATAAAGCAGAGTCTCAAGCCAGTCAGGATAGACAGGATAAACATGCGCGCTGGCAATGACAATTAACTCGCAGTGCGCTTCTTTAATCCCATAATTGAGTGAGCGCCCGAAGGTGAATTCTTCCGGGCGGATGTTGACAACCTTCACTCCATATGACTCGGCCACCCGGACGGTTGAATCGGTGGAGCCAGAGTCAACGAGAATTACTTCAACATCTTTGAGCGTTTGCTGGTTAATTCCCTCGAGTAAACGCCCAAGGTGTTTTTCTTCGTTGTATGCGCGAATGATGATGGAGCAGTTACCAGTCATTTTCCTGCTCATAGCCTAATTTAACCAATAAATCCCCGGCTGCATCTTTGAATATCTTTTTGTGCTCAGCGCTGAAATATTTTTTCCACTCGCCAGTTTTGCCGGTCCGAAAGGTCGGGGACTTTGCCGGGTTGATCGAGGCTTCGAGGGAATTTAGAATCAACTGTCGGTTCGCAGGAAGCGGGGCGCGGGCGAGGAAATGATCCATGATGCGGGTCAATGCTGAAGCGCGATCCATTATCAACTCCTCAAAATGAATCGCCAGCACTTCAGGATGATCAAGCCAATTTAGATAAGGCGCGAAACGGTCGGCGATATTCGAAAATTCGATATTCGAATCGGGTCTGCCTAAAATGGAGACTTTGAGCCGCGCATCAAAATCGGGCAGGGATTGGAAATAATCGTGATGGACGTGGCGCGCTTCCATCTCGGTGACATAAAAAACATGCGAGACAACCACATCGCGCGGGTCGCGAAAAATAAAATATGGAACGAATGCAGGCGAACAAACGCGTTCGACCGCTTCAGTCCGCGCAAAAAGGTGCGCCGAAGCAACATCCCGTCCGCCATTGGCGCGGAGCGAATCAAGCCAGGCGAGGGCCTGTTCTGAAGTGCGTTTGCGGCCGCTTTCGCCTTCATATTCGGCATAAAAAGAATGCAGGCGTTTTGAGAACGGGGCAACATTTGAAAAGCCAAGTAAAATTTGATCCAGCAGGTGCGTGCCGCTTTTGGGAAATGAAATGCCGAGCAAGATCGGCCAGCCATTTTGCGGACAGGGCACTGATCCAAAGCGGATTTTTTGCATCTGTTTTTCAGCTTGATAGATAATAGAGCGAAGAGTTGATTTCAAAGCCATACGGTTATTTAACCACAGTTTTGTTGCCGGCAGAGACGCAAACGAAAATTCAGGGTTATATAGTTGAGGATAATTATTTGAAAAGAACAATATTCAGCACCCCCCTTCTCACTCCAGTATTACGCTTTCTTTCAAATTTGGTTTTGCGCGCGGCCGGCTGGCGTGTGCAAGGACAACTTCCCGACCTGCCAAAATATATTTTGATCGGCGCGCCGCATACATCAAATTGGGATTTTGTTCTATTCCTTGGCCTCATTTTCCACCTGCGGGCAAATGTCCGCTTTATGGGCAAGGTGGAGTTGTTCCACAACCCATTCGGCTGGTTTTTCTATTGGTGCGGAGGAATTCCAGTAAGCCGTGGAAGGTCACAGGGGCTGGTGGAGCAAATGGTGGATGCCTGTAAGATATCGGATAAATTTATTTTAACCATTGCTCCCGAAGGCACGCGTTACAAAGTAAGTGAATGGAAGATGGGTTTTTATCACATCGCAAAAAACGCTGGAATACCGATTGTGATCGCCATTGTGGACGGTAAAAATAAAACTTTGCGCGTGGGACAGGTTTTTCATCCTTCAGAATATATGGATGCGGATATAAAAACGATCAAAGGCTACTTTGAAGGGGTGCTGGGGGTCAACCCGAAGCAGAAGTACATAACCCTGGAAGATTGATTAGACCTAAATGGAGATTCGAAAAAGATGATCATCGACAATATTAAAAACTCTCACATATACTACACGGTAAACCCTAAATTTAAACGGGCATTTGATTACATCCATCAAATCGACGAAGACACCATCCCTGTCGGAAAATATGAAATAGACGCTGATAACATGTATGCCCTTGTTCAAGAATACAACACGAAATTAAAAGAGCAGGGATTTTGGGAGGCTCATCGCCGTTATATTGATCTTCAGTATGTTGTTCAGGGCGCTGAAGGGATCGGATTTGCCAATATAAATCACCTGCAACAAGGCGGGTATGATTCAAGCAAAGACTTTTTGCCTCTGCAGGGAGATGGTGATTTTTTCACCTTGCGAAGCGGCTGTTTCATCCTACTCCTGCCAGAAGATGCCCATATGCCTGGAATGGCTCTCGGTTCCCCTGCGTCGGTCAGGAAAATCGTAATTAAAATACCTCTTGACTAGAAAAATCAGGATTTAAATCTATGGAGTAGGTGTAAAAGTAAATGTAGGCGTGGGGGTAGGGGTATAAGTTGGGGTAGGAGTGGGCGTTAAGGTAAATGTAGGCGTAGGTGTAGAGGTATAAGTTGAAGTAGGAGTGGGCGTTAAGGTAAATGTAGGCGTGGGTGTAGGGGTATAGGCAAATGTAGACGTGGGTGTTTTAGTCGAGACAGGCTGTACGCCCTGGCGCAGAATATGAGGGTGCAGCCAGATCGCGTTATCGTTATTCTGTCCGCCGTTTGCGCTAACCATCAAAATAAATTTCACAGTTTCGCCCGCAAGCGCACTCAGATCAAGGTCAACAGGATAATATTTTCCTTCGTATATTTCATGCCAACTTGCCAATGTTTTGGTTTGCCCATTATTTTTATATTTGAGATAAAAGATCACATCACATTTATTTGAATTGTACTGGCAATTCACGTTCGTACGGAAACGATCACCCTTCTGAACTGTAAACGCCGGGTATTGCCCGGCGATAATGCCATTAATAATATCCTGTGGTGAAGTGAGCAAGCCGGGTTCATCTTCTATAACACCATTTTCCATCAGCGGCGCGTCAAGTCTTACAACAAATCCGTTCGGGTCGCCTGCAGTTGCGGGGCAAGGCAGAACATTACTTTTGTTTTCCCAATTTGCATTGCAATAGTTTGTAACAAAACTATAGGCTATATAAGATGAGCCAGCCACTTTGATATTAACCCAAAATGCAGTATCGGCTTGGGTACCAAAACCAAACAGCACGCCGCTGCCATTGCGCAATTTCCAATAACCGCGATAGCTTCCCTCTTTGTTTGGCGCGGTTAGGGTAACCGACACTTCGATGGCTTCGCCAGGGTTGACGTTCCTGGAAAGCGCAAGAGCAGAGGCTCCGTTCATGGAATCGCCGTTGACAAATACCAGCGCATAGGATGGTGTCCATGTGCAGGTGCCAATATTTTGGATGCGCCAGGTTTTGACAAAATTATTATTACGTGCGAGGGTACTGCCATCCGGATAGGTAACATCTCCCAGGAATTCCATCGCATCACACCTGGACTGTGAAACGGGCGTGGCGGGAACAGGCAGATTCGTCCCTGAGGCAAATGCAGAGGTTGTGGTTGGCAGGGGTAAGCCCGGTGTAGAAGTTGTGGACCCGGCTTGCGTTAGGGCTGCGGCGGTATAGAGTCCATTTAAGGTGGCAAAAGTATCGGGAGTCCCGGGATTCGTAAAAATATTACACGCCAGTTGGGTAATTGTCAAAACAATAACAAGGATGAAGGTGTGAGATCTTTTTATAGACATGGCTTTCTCCAGAAAATGGGTTTCTAAAGAATTATGACGCAGAACAGGAATAAATAGTTCCAGCCATTAAAGAAGCCGGCAGAAGCCGGCTTCTTTTTATATGATTTAAGGCGAAGCCTGTAATAAAATCAACTTCCACACAAATAGGTAAATTCTGCATTTGGATATTCGTGATATTCCGGGTCTACAATAACAACAGTCATCCATTTTGTGCCGGTATTACTCCCCAGGTGTATTTTCCATTCACGGGAAATGGTAAGCGAGCCTGCGGCTGTCATATTTAAGACTTTTTGTTTTGAGTCGTTCCCATCGCTTTGTTTCCAATAGTATGTGAACTCAATCGGGCCATTACTGGTGAAGGTGGCATACACAATATGATTAACATTTGCGGGGCAGCCTGTCGCAGGGTCACGCACCACACTGAATCCGACAGAGGTTATATCGGT
>JANODZ010000590.1:0-3987 GCA_031412935.1 Anaerolineales bacterium | reverse complement strand
GATTGCAAGACCACGCTTTGCGGCGAGGCGGAGCGCAGTGAAATATTCGCGGCGGGATATTGATCTTTCATCCAGTAATATTTTTCGTTTGATAAATGGGCTTCATTGTTCGAAAGTAGAAAGTTGAGATATTCGTCGAGAAGCTCATCGGAAATGCTCCCAAAGCCTTCGCCTTTTTCAAAAGGCAATTCAAATAAGGCACAGCGCAAATGCCCCAGCAAAATCAACAAATGATTTGGGTTGACCAGCGCCTTTTCCGGCGAACTGCCGAAGAAATATTCCGGGTGATGCGCAAGGAATTGGTCGAGCGGATTGGGCGACGCGACCAGCACCGACACTGCGGGATCATCCCCGCGTCCCGCCCGACCCGACTGCTGGCGCGCGCTTGCGATCGTGCCCGGATACCCGACCAGGATAGCCGCGCCGAGGCCGCCGATGTCGATTCCCAATTCAAGGGCATTGGTTGCCACGACAGTTTTTACCGAGCCGTCGCGCAGCCCCTGCTCGATTTCTCTTCTTTGGGTTGGGAGGTAGCCGGAGCGATAGCCTCTGATCGAAGAACCGATACTTGATAATTCGGTACTCGATTTTCGAGTATCTATTATCGTGTTCTGATTCCCGCCTTGCAAGTAGGTCAATATAATTTCAACACTTCTTCTGGTTCTCGCAAAGACAACAGATTGAATATCATGCGCGAACAAGTCATTTGCCAATCTCACACTTTCAAGCAGACTGCTTTTTCTTAATCCCAATGCGGCGTCTGTGACGGGCGGATTATAAATAATAAAGTGCCGCTCGCCGCGCGAGGAGCCGTCGTTGTCAATTAACTCAACAGATTCTTCGATCAGTTTTTCCGCAAGTTCTTTTGGGTTGCCAATCGTTGCAGATGCGAGGATGAACTGCGGCTTCGCACCGTAGAAATTCGCGACGCGTTTAAGTCTGCGAATGACGTTGGCGACATGCGAGCCAAAGACTCCGCGGTAGGTGTGGGCTTCGTCTATGACAATGAATTTCAGGTTGCTAAAAAAATCGCTCCAGTTGGAGTGATGCGGAAGAATGCCGGTGTGAAGCATATCGGGGTTTGATAAAACAATGCGGGCGTTTATGCGGATGGCGGAACGCGAGGATTGGGGGGTATCGCCATCGTAAATTGACGATTTTAGATTTACGATTTCTGATTGAAAGAATTGAAGATTGGAGTATTGGTCCTGAGCAAGCGCTTTGGTGGGGAATAAATACAGGGCACGTGCTTCAGGGATTTGAAGCATGGTTGCAAGCACGGGTAAATTGTAGGCGAGGGTTTTTCCGCTGGCGGTGCTGGTGGCGAGGATAATATTTTTATGGGCGCGGGAGTGAGTCCATGCGGAAAGTTGGTGGGTGTAGAGCTGGTGGATGCCGCGGGTGGATAATGCTTCTCGAAGCGCAGCCGGCAGATCGGTCGGGAAGGGATGCGTCTGTGCTGCGCGCGCAGGTGTCGTTTTCCAGGCCGAGAAATTCGGCGCGGTGTCTGCATCCTGTTTCCAATGGTCGAGTAAAGATTGAAGCATGTTCAAGCCGCTGATGATTCATCCTCATTTGTATGTAACGAACGGAAGGCCCAGGCGCCGATCCCGAATGGAAACCAAAACGTAACGGTGCGATAGGCGAGGGTAATCACGACCGCCTGACTCCAATCAACATTTAATGAATTGAGTGCAAGCGGCATTAGGCCTTCAACGATTCCGATGCCCGAAGGAGTGGGGGAAATAATGAGAAAGAGATATGCAATGGAAAACCCCGCGATGATCGTGCCGGCCGAGAAAGGGACTTCAAATGATAAGAACGCGCAGGCAAGAATACACATTAATAAGATTTTATCCAAAATTCCCCACAAGACGGGCCTGACCAGGCTGAATGGTTTTTTTGTGATCCCGGAAAAACCCTCTGATACTTCGTGAGCAAACTCATGCGCGCGCGCTTCGCTTAAGAAATCATCTTTGCGAAATAATTTTACAAGGCGGTTAATCATTCGCGCAAATGCCGCGAGAAGGTTTCCAAGTTTTTCTTCCGAACGGTAGCCAAGATATAAAATAAACGCGTAAGCAAGAGCGAGCCCCACCATAAATAAGGTGGCCGAGATGTTTCCGGGGGTGAGGTCATTGCGGCGGACCAGGACTATTAAACCCAAAGACAATACAAACAGAAATGAAACATGATCGAGAGAAAGAAATAGCGCGGCGGCTACGGTCACTCGGCCGGTGGGATGTCCGCGCCGGCTGGCTTCACCCGCGAATACCGCAACCCCGCCCATGCCGGCTGTGGGCGCGACAATATTGACAAAGTTTGCGGCGGCGGCAATGCGGCTTAAATTCATCAGCGTATCTTCCAGGCCTAATAAACGATAAACAGATTGATACATGCGGCCTGTAGTAAAAAACCATGCAAATTGTATAAGAACTGCCAGGATAAAAAATCTCAAGTGCGCTTGTTGCAGGGTTTTTGTGATGGTTTCAAATTCGGCAAAACTGATGGCTGCTACGGCAATCCCTAAAAAGAGAATCACAACTACAAGGAATTTTTTCATTACGGTGATTATACACATAAAAAAAGAGCAGATTTGTGTCTGCTCTTTTTTTATGTGTATTGATTATCTGCGCCTGCCGCCGCTCACTAAAGAAACATAATACAGCAATTGTAAAATGGCGGTGACCAGACCTGCGACATAGGTCAATGCGGCGGCGTTCAAGACTGCGTTAACTCCACGCTGTTCTTCATTGGTTCGGATGATGCCCGTTTGCACGAGCAGCTGTTTTGCGCGGGCAGATGCGTTAAGTTCCACAGGCAGGGTAGCCAATGCAAATACTGTGCCGCCTGCAAAAACGATCACGCCCAGCCAGGCAAGCTCGGTAAAACGCAGCACCAAGCCGATCATAATTAATATCCAGCCAAGATTCGAGCTGATGTTGACAACCGGCACAAGCGCGGCGCGGACTTTAAGTGGAAAGTAACCCTCTGCATCCTGCATGGCGTGACCGAGTTCATGCGCCGCGATGGCAACCGCTGCGACAGATGCAACGTTGGCAACGCCCTCTGAAAGATAAAGTGTTTTATCGCGCGGGTCGTAATGGTCGGTTAGATTGCCCGCTGTGCCTTGAACTTTCACGCCGTAAAGATTGCCCGCGGATATTAACTGTTGCGCGGCCTGAGTCCCGGTCAAACGACTTTGAGCCTGTACGCGGCTCCATTTATTGTATGACGATTTGACATACCATGAAGTGAGTCCCATAAGAATGAAGGCGGGAATCATATACATCAAATAAGTTGGGCTGAAGTAAAACATAGGTTTCTCCTTATTAAGATTTTTTTAAACTCAAAAATTACGGGGCTGGGAAAACGGTTGGCATGGAGGTAGGCAGCGGGCTTCCGCTGAACATCGCGAGTAATGTTTCCATCGCCGCATCCAATTGTGGATCGAGTTTTGCCTTAAAATCTTCCACGGTCATTAGCACAAATACATCCGGGGTAAGCCCAATATCGTGGATGGTGTGTTCCTTGGGAGTTAACCATCTCGCGATGGTGACACGTACCGCGCCGTTATCGCCAGAGAGGGGGATCCAGTTTTGGACGGAACCTTTTCCATACGAGACCTCACCTACCAGTTTTGCGCGGCCATGATCCTGCAGCGCGCCCGCCACGATCTCAGAAGCGGAGGCAGAGCCTTCGTTGATCAACACAACCATCGGGATCTTCGTGTCAGTCGCCATGCCGCCCGGGATAACGTCATAGGTCGTGCGGGTGTCATCGCCATATTGTTCATAAAGCACAACGCCATCCTCCACGAATTGCGATGTTACCTCAACAGAGGTTTGCAGATATCCACCGCCGTTGTTGCGCAGGTCCAGGATAATGCCTTTGGGATTTTTCGCCATTAACTCCTTCAACGCGGCAAGCAATTCGGGAGTGGTTTTATCGCCAAAGGTGGTGATCTGGATATAGGCAATATCATTT
>JANODZ010000589.1:0-4727 GCA_031412935.1 Anaerolineales bacterium | reverse complement strand
TGAGACCCTGGCGCGTCAATCTGCGGAAGATGAGATCCGCAAGGCTGCGCTGGAGGATGGCGTTCTTACCCAGGGACAGACGAATGCAGAGGCATATTTGCTTAAGTTCTTTACTGCATTAGGGTATAAGACGGTGTTGTTCGAGCATTAGCCCTCCCTCACCCTGCCCTCTCCCGAAGCGAGAGGAGACTCCCTTCCCCCTCTTTGGGGGAAGGGCTGGGGATGAGGGGTCTTTACGGCGTACAACTCACAGGAAATTTCACTTCTTCGACCCATTCATTCGGCGCGAGGATATGCAGTTTCACCCAGTATTCATTGGGCGCACCAATTTGATAATAATCATTGATGACCTGCGTCCCGGCCTTTTCAAAGACCAGTACGGTGTCAATTGATGAAACGCCCGTACTGGCTTCCCATTTCCATGATACGAAGGTCGGGCCGTTGGATGAAACCTCGGCTTCCAGAAAAATAGTCTGTGGGAATTGATCACAGTTTACGACAATGCGATTCGGTTCCGCACGCAAGCGGACACGGGTCACTGTGACAAAAGGCGGCTGTATTAGCGGCAGTTGATCCACATCCCCCTGCGTTTCAGTTACATCGGCAGAGACCCAACAATGGCCGTTTGGATCGCCGGGATCGCGCACATACCACCAGGTAGACGATTCATTCCTGCCCACCACTCGCGCAGAGTCGCCCTCACTAAGTTCATTGATCAGTTCATAAGTTACCCCTGGACCAAACCTGCAATTGATAAGCGTTTTTTTAACAGCCAAGGTTACGCGCGCCGAAGTAGCCGCAGGGGCCGGGGTTAAGACAGCTGCGGGGCTTAATGCGGCGGTTGGCGTGTGCACTACAATAGGCGCAGGATTTATGATTACACAAGCCGCCAGCAAAGCAGGGATAAATCCTGTATAGATAAAGCGCCGATCCATTTTTCCTCCATGGAAATTAATAATCTAAATGATATAACAATAAAAAAAACCTTCTGTTACGAATCTATTAGCAACCTGTAAGGTGGATGCTGCCGAAGAGTGAGTAACCGATTTTGACAAGCAACTAAATTCACATCACTCACGTATACAACATACGATCCTCAAATATCCCACTTCATTAAAAGGACACTTATGCAGCTTACCATTCAGAATCTCGGCAAACAATACAAACGTGACTTTTGGGGATTAAAAGACTTCACCCTTGATATCAAACCAGGCATTTTAGGATTACTCGGCCCGAACGGCGCGGGCAAGTCCACTTTTATGCGGATGCTGGCAACCATCACCAAACCCAGCGATGGAAAAATTCTGTGGAATAACGTGGATGTTGTTAAATCGCCAGACACCCTGCGCGCTGTGCTTGGATATTTACCGCAAGACTTTGGCGTATACCCCAACCTGAATGCGATTGAATTTCTTGAATACATGGCGGCCATCAAAGGGCTCGACACCAAGTCGGCAAAGAAACGCATTGACGAACTTCTGCAAATGGTCAATTTAGTTGAAGCCGCGAAACGCCCATTGGGTGGATATTCAGGCGGCATGAAACAACGCGTGGGTATCGCGCAAGCCTTGCTCAACGATCCTCAACTGCTCATCGTGGATGAACCCACTGTCGGCTTGGACCCTGAAGAGCGGGTCAGGTTTCGGAATCTGCTGTCAGATTTATCGGGTGAAAGAATCGTGATCCTCTCCACGCATATTGTTTCAGATGTGGAAGCCACAGCCACGCATATCGCGCTGGTTAACAAAGGTCAACTGTTGCGTGATGACGCTCCTGAAAATTTACTCAAAGAACTTGAAAACAAGGTTTGGGAATGGACAGTCCACAGCGATGACCTGCCCGCGTTGAAACAAAAGCACATCATCAGCGGAACCATCCGTCGTAGCGACGGCGTGCAAGTGCGTGTGGTCAGCAATGAAAAGCCAAACGATAACGCGCAAAATGTTTTGGCGAATCTCGAAGACGCGTACCTCCATTTTATCGGCGGCAAGCAATGAACTCTATATCAATCATCTACCACCTCGCCCGCGCAGATTTTCTTGAGCGTGTGCGCCGTTATAGCTTTCTCATCATGCTTGGGGCGGTTGTATTTCTTGGGTATCAAACTGCCATTGGCAATCTCAGTTTGGCGCTTGGCAAATATCGCGGCGAATTCAATTCCGCCTGGGTCGGCGCCATGATGTCGCTCATCGCCACATTCTTCATCGGCTGGTTTGGTTTTTATCCCGTCAAAGGTTCTGTAGCGCGCGACCGCGAAACGGGCGTCGGGCAGATCATGGCAACCACGCCGCTCACCCGTCCACTGTACATGCTGGGCAAATGGTTGAGCAACTTCGCCGTATTAATGGCAATCGTCGCCGTGCTTGCAATTTCAGGAATCGTTATTCAACTTCTGCGAGGCGAGAACGCGCAAATCAATTTACTTACATTCCTCGCGCCGTTCTTTTTTATCGTATTGCCGCTCATGGCGCTCGTCGCCGCCGTCGCCGTATTATTTGAAGCCATCTCATTTTTACAGGGCGGCTTCGGCAACATCGTTTACTTCATTGCGTTCGTCATGCTGATTCCGCTTTTCATGGAAAACGACACCCTCAACAAATACCCCGCATTCGACCCCGCAGGGCTAAGTTTATTGTCAAGCGAAATGGGCAGGGGCGCGCTCGAAGTCTATCCCGATTACGACGGCAGCTTCTCGCTCACCACTGGCGATGAAAATCGGGAGGAAATAATAGGCACATTTGCATGGTCGGGCATTCATTGGACTCCCAATTTAATTTTCGCGCGCTTTACATTAATCGCAATCGCCTTCGCGTTGACATTGCTCGCCGCGCTTTTCTTCGATAGATTTGATCCCTCGCGCAGAAAACCTATGCGGATGACTGCGAAGCGCACCGCCTCGCTTCCAAAGCCTGAGGCTGTTTCAACATCTCAAACATTATCCAATCTTCATCTGACTCCTCTGAATAAAGCCGCCAACCGATTCAGTTTCTTCACCGTGCTGATCGCCGAAATAAAACTTCTGCTCAAAGGACAGCGTTGGTGGTGGTACGCCATCGCAGGCGGAATCATGATCGCCTGTTTCGCCAACACGTCTGAAATCACACGTCAGATCATCCTACCCTTAGCATGGGTTTGGCCCATCCTAATTTGGTCAGGCATCGGCAATCGTGAAATTCACAACAACGTCCACCAGATGACCTTCTCCTCCGCTTCCCCATTATGGAGACAAGTCCCCGCGCAATGGCTGGCTGGATTCATCGTCACGTTATTAATAGCAAGCGGCGCAGCCCTGCGCTTCATAAGTGACGGGGATACTGTCGGCTTGGTTGCCTTGCTTTCAGGTGCGATCTTCATTCCCTCCCTTGCATTAGCTTCTGGCGTATGGAGTGGAACCAGCAAACTCTTTGAGATTCTATACATGTCAATTTGGTATATTGGTCCCATGAATAAAGTGCTGGAAATGGATTACATCGGCTCGCACAACAACGGGCGTCCCGAGTTCTTCATCCCATTTTCGGTTGCTTTGATCCTCTTTGCGCTGTTTGGCAGGGCAAGACAATTGCGATTCTAATTTCGCAGTACAAAAAAAATAGAATCAAAAACTCCCCGAGACTTTCATCTCGGGGAGTTTTTAGTATTCAGTATGAATTAGTTGACAACAACTACGTTAGTAGCCTGCGGACCCTTAGGGCCTTTCTCAACGGTGAATTCTACTTTCTGACCTTCTTCAAGGTTTTTGAAACCGTCCCCAGTGATCGCGGAAAAATGGACAAAGACATCCGCGCCGCCTTCGCGAGCGAGAAAGCCGAAGCCCTTGCTTCCGTTGAACCACTTGACTGTTCCGGTAATACGTTCTGACATTGTTTGCCTCCTATGGCAAGTAAAAAATTGTGGAGGACCCCGTTCTTTCGCCAGAACACTAAAACAAAACGGCTCATGGACTGTTACCCATGAGCCGATGGTCATACTTCCAAAGCGAACTACTGGTATCCGTGTAAGGCACTACTTTATCATGACGACGAAGATGTGTCAATGACCACTTTTCAAAAAAGGTCTCCGTCTTCATTCCCACAGTGCGCTTTGCGAAGAGCTCGGATGGCGACTCACATTACGATTTCACTAAAGTAAATTTGTCTTTTCCTATTCGATAGTTCCCGTTATGTTTGAGTACCTTCTCCACCAATGCTTCAGGTACATCGACATAGGTAAATTTTTCTTCAATGCGGATCTTGCCAATGGAACTGCCGGAGATATCGGCATGGTGAGCGATCGTGCCAACAATATCATTTGGGCGCACGCCATTCTCCCTGCCTTTGTTCAATTTCAAACGCACCATGCCAGCTTCATGCGAATCTCGTTTATTACCCGAATCGCGATCGCCGCGTTTACCAAAATCGCGCTTGCCATCTCTACCTTGAGGTTTGCCACGACCAAACTCGCGGTCACCACGATAGGAAGTGGATCGGCTTTCTGACGCCGAGGCATCTGCAATGTTCACCACAGGACGCTGTTTTTCATCTGCCCGGGATAGCTTCAACGCAGCGGCGGCGATCTCCATTGGATCAAGACCTTCTGCAACCAAACGCGCCACGAGTTCGCGTTCACGTTGATAACGTCCGCGGCCAAGCCAGACCTTTAATTGTTCCAACAATTCATTCTCACGATGCTGGTGAATATCCGCCGCAGTGGGCAGCTTACACAATTTGAGCGGCTGCTTGGTCATATGT
>JANODZ010000588.1:0-16211 GCA_031412935.1 Anaerolineales bacterium | reverse complement strand
GATGGTCCCGCGCGAGCGCTGCAGCTCATCGCGTAACCTGTCGTCCGCGCAGTCCGGCAGCCACGGATGCCGGCAGGTGTGGGAGCCGACCTCCCATCCAGCATCGGCCAGCCGGCGTAGGCCGGACCACCCCATGCCGGTCATCTCCTCAGCGGCCGACCCAACGACCAGGGCCTCCACCCCGGGCCATGACATCGGCTCACCTGAATCCACGAGGTCGGTGACTGGGTAGACAGACCCTGGCATACCGACATCAGCCAGCACCGGAAACGCGTGTTCGAGGACACTCCGGTAGGCGTCGTCGAAGGTCACCGCCACCACCCGGCCGCTGGGCCGCGGGCCGAGCACCGCATCACGGAACGTGATGCCCCGGTAGCCACGTCGCGCAAGCGATCGCACCTGCCGTTCGAACGCCTGCGGCGTGACATTGAAACGGGCCGGCAGCGCTGGGCTGATCGAGTGGTAGCACAGCACGAGCACGTCACTCCCCGACCTCTGCCCCGCCGGGTCCGGGACCTCGCCTTGGGGGGACCCGCGGTAGGGCCTCATCCGGCCAGGCTCCGGTAGAGCTCGGCCAGGCTGCCAGCCGTGGCCCGCAGCGAGAACTGCGCGGCGGCGCGCTCGCGGGCCACCGCGCCGATCCCCGCGGCCCATGCCGGATCGCGGGCGATCGTCCGCAGGGCGGCGGCGAACTGCGCCGGGTCGGCGCGATCCAGCAAGATGCCGGCACCGTCGCCGAGCAGTTCCCTCATGCCGCTGGCGGGCGCCGCGACGACCGGCAGGCCGCACGCCATCGCCTCGAGTACCGACCCAGACATCCCCTCGGTTCCCGAAGCCGATACGTAGCCGTCGGCGGCCCGGTACAGCGGAGCCGGATCTTCGACCATCGGCCGAAACAGGACACGGTCGGTCAGTCCGTGGGCCCGCGCCAGCGCGCGAAGCGCCGGTTCATCGGCACCTTCGCCGACCAGCAGCAGGCGACCCGGGGCGTCGGGCAGGGCTTCGACGAGGATGTTCAGGCGCTTGACGCCGGCGAAACGCCCGCAGTACAGCCAGAGCAGCTCATCACCAGGGGGCAGCCCGAGCCGCGCCCTCAGCTCGCGGCGCTCGGTGACTGGGCCCGACGGACAGAACGCCTCGGTGTCGACCCCGTTGGGGATCCGGTGTAGCCGCTCGCGGGGAACGCCGTGGTCAACCAGTTCATCCTCGACGTCGGCACTGAGGCAGACGAACGCGTCCACCCGCCGCGCCATCAGGCGCATCCGTGCCGCCCCGGCGGGCTTGTGAAGCAGGCGATCGACGTCGCCGCCCGGCCCCGTGGACAGCACCTTGGCGACCACGGGCGCCGGGCGCAGCGCCGTCCCGAGCAGCGCTGCTGTGGCCGGCGAGAGCAGGTCGTGCACATGTACCAGGGACGGCCGCAACCGAACGACCTCCGCCGCAGCCCGCGCCGTGTAGTTCAGCGACCCGGCCGACCCGGTCTGTGGCCCGGGCATCCTGCGAACGAGGACCCCCGGCTCGCGCTGGCGTAGTGCCGTTCCAGGTGGCCGGCGGGTCACGACCGTCACGTCGACGCCCTCATCGGCGAGCAGCGGGCCGAGCCTTTGGACCTGCCGCTGCGCACCGCCGAGCACGGGAAGGTAGCTCTGGATGAGCATCGCCACGCGCATTCCGCTCACATCCCCGACAGGGTCAGGTCCCATGGCACGCTCCGAATCGCCAGCACCTGCAAAGCATGCCCGCTCGGTACGCCTCACGCCGCGGCCGATGGCGAGACGCGGCCGCCGCGGCGCGCCAGACGCGCCGCCAGGCCGCGGAGTTCGCGCCACGAAGAGGGCGCCAGCACGCGCAACGTGAGCGCGCCTGCGAGAGCGCCTGCGAGCGTGCCGGCGATCAGCGGCCCAAGGCTGTCGGAGGACCACAGCAGCGCAACCGCGCCGCTCCCGGCGAACACTCCGATACCGGCCGCAGCTCCAGGACCGACGGCACGAAGCGTCGCTGCGGGATGAAATCCCAGCACCCGTCGTGCAAGGAGAATGATCGCGATCGCAAACGCGGCGAGCTGGGCGGTGCGCGCCCAGGCGACCGCCGCGATCCCGGCCGGCGCGGCGAGCACCATCATGACCACGAGCGCCACGAGCGCGGCGATCTGGATCACCACGTACGGCCGCTGCCTACCCGCTGCCTTGAAAGCGTCGCCGATCGGAAAGATCGCGACGGCGAAGATCTCGCTGACCGCGAGGGCGGTCAGCACTGCAGCCGCCTGCGACCACTGCGGGCCTAGGAGCACAGCGACGAGCGGCCCGGAGAGCACCGCCATCCAAGCCGCGACCGGCACGGCGAACAGGACCGTCCACCGGACAAGGCTGTTCGCTCCATCCTCGATCGCGGTCACGTCGTCCGCGCGGCGCTGCGCCAGAGCCGGGAACACCCTGGTCGTGCAGGGCCGCGGCATGGCGCGGGTACTGGCTACCGGCGCGCGCAGCGAAATCGGTAAGATCGGCAAGGCCCTCTATGAAATGGATGCCGAGACCTCGCCATTACAGAAGGAAATCAACCGGCTGGTACGCTGGCTCGCCATAATCGGAGCATCTATCTGTCTGCTGCTGGTGCTGATTTATGGCCTTAGCCGTGGCGACTGGCTGCACGGTTTGCTGGCAGGCATTACCCTGGCGATGCGAAGTTGTTTCCGGAAAACTTAAAGGAACCGAGTTTATTCTTGATAAATTTATGAAAGCCGGCGGACCGGTAATTGCCATCGGAAGTTCGGCCCTCAAATCTGAGATCGTTTTACCCGACCCCGATATTGCCCCGCAACATGCCATGCTCAGCGGTGATGGAACGCGTTTTTCCCTCAAAGATATGAGTCTGGCAGGGACGTATATTAACGGCAAAAAAATCGAACGTACCCAATTATCAAATGGACAAAAGATCCGCATGGGCAATACTGAGATGATTTACCACGAGAAGAGGTAACCATGAAAACGAAATGGATTCGCATCCTACTTAACTCCAGCTTGCTGCTGGTCCTTGGCCTTTCGTCAGCGGCGACAGCTTTCGCTCAAAGCGGCACACAAGTGCGCATCACGCAGGTCGATAATTCAAAATTTCCCACCGTCACAGTATATGTATCGGTCACAAATTCAGCGGGTGAGCCTGTGGGTGTGGATCCCGCCACAATTCAAATTTCTGAAAACGGTCAGGTCATGCAAATTTTGGACGCCCGCGGAGGAGGTCAACCTGGCGAGGGCGCGGCCGAACCCCTGACGACCATGCTGGTAATCGATATTTCCGGCAGCATGGATAAAAATTTCAAGCTGAAAGCCGCGAAGGACGCTGCCAAATCTTATACCGCTCAAATGCGGGCTGCTGATCAGGCGGGATTGATGACCTTTGATACTCAGACATATTATGTCCAGCAGATCACAGCGGATCCTGCGAAAATGACCAGCGCTATCGAAGGACTCAAAACTGGCGGCGATACAGCCATGTTTGACGCACTGGTTGAGGCAGAAAAAAATCTGAGCAGTATTTCCGGACGCAAAGCGATCATTGCCCTGACTGATGGATTGGATAACCATAGTCAGAATACGGTCGATAGTGTGATCGAGCAGATCGGCCCAGGCGGCTTAACGATTTCAACGATTGGCTTTGGCGATGCCGGCACAGCCTCACAATCCGGGCTGGACGAAGGGTCGTTAAAATCACTGGCTGAAAGATCCGGCGGCCTTTATAGCTTTGCTGCAGATTCTGAATCTTTGAGCGCGCTTTATCAGCAATTGGGCCGTACCTTGCAGAGTGAATATGCAATTTCCTATATTTCGCCTTCAACACTAAGGGATGGGATTAATCGTAATCTGACCGTTTCACTTTCAGGTGTAGGAGTTATTACTCAAGCGAACTATAATCCCGGCGGTATCCTGCCTGAAGTCTCAAATGTTTCGTGGGAACTATTCGGTCTTATCCTGGCGGGTTTGCTGGTCCTGCTTTTTGCCCCGTTTTTATTCGGACGCGGCATGGGTCTTTTGGGCGGTATGAAAAAAAAGCAAAAAGGCAGAATTAAAATGCAGACTACAGCGAACGCGACCAGCAGCGGAAACGCAAGCGGGAGTTATAAGAAACCGCGCATAAAATTTAAATAGGCATTCCAATAAAAATAGACGGCTCGCAGGAGCCGTCTATTTTTATATGCGTCTGATCTTAGTTGTATCGTTCCACTTTGCGGATGACCATCACCACTTTGCCTTTGATCTCCAGTGATTCGCTTTTATCGATATAGATCGGCTTCATGGTCGGGTTGGCAGGCTGCAGGCGGAATTTGTCTTTTTCCTTGAAAAAGAATTTCAATGTGGTTTCGTTACGGTCTGATAACCAGACTGCCACCATGTCGCCATTGCGCGCATCTTGTGTCGGTTTAAGGATGACAATATCGCCATCGTTGACCATGGCATCGATCATTGATTCACCTTGTACTTTAAGGGCAAACAACTCCTTGCCTTTTTCTTTATTTGGCATCAGAGACATGGCAATTTCGATCGAGTCTTCAGGGGTGAAGGATCCGAAATCTGCATTGGATGGGACAGGGATGGGTTCACCCGCTTGAATAACGCCAACCAATGGAACACGGAACATATCACCTAGTGGGCTGGCACCGGTTAAGCGTACGCCGCGTGAAATTTTTCGGTCGCGTTCGATATTGCCTGATTTTTCCAGTTGGTCAAGATAGTAGTTGACCACCGAAGTGGACGAAATATCACAATGCTCACCGATTTCGCGAATTGAAGGCGGGTGCCTGTGTTCGCGTTGATAGCTCGCGATGAAATCAAGAATTTTCTGGTGGCGTTCGCCCAGACCTTTGCTTTTTCTAACCATCATCATCATTTTAAGTCTCCTGCCGGCAAATCCGGCACTCGTGAGCATTCTTCGCTCATTTGTGCTACGAATGATAACCGAACGCTTGTTCTGTGTCAAGGATTCAAATGAGGATGAATCTGGTGTTTAGACCCAGGTTCTGCGGCGCATCCAGAAGAACATAATGACCGGGGTAAGCAGCATCAGGCCTATGGTCCCGTAAAAGATCGTGGGCAGGGTCCAGTTTTCGTAGGGTGGATTCGCGGCGAAGAAGTTCATCCCAAAGAAGCCTGTCACAAAAGTCAGCGGCATAAAGAGCGTCGTGATGATGGTCAGTGTTTTCATAACTTCATTCATGCGGTTGTTGATGACAGAAAGATAGGTATCCAATGCGCCGCCCACAAGATCGCGCAGACTTTCGTTTACATCATGCAGGCGCACAAGATGATCATAAATATCGCGGTAGAAGATGCGGTCTTTCTCGTCAATGACCCGATAATCGTCGCGCGCCATTTTGTTTAACACCTCCCGCTGGGGGAGCAGGATGCGGCGCATGGCGAGTAGAACCCGCTTAAGTGTGAACAGCCTCGCAAGTGTTTGAGAACTGGGACGGTCAAAGACTTGATCTTCGATCCAATCGATTTCCTCATCTATTTTTTCGATGATCGGCATGTAGTTCATCACCGTTGCGTCAATGATCTTGTAGAGCAAATGGTCCGGACCATCTTTGACATAGCGCGGATCCCTCTGACATAGATCCCAGGTTTCATCGATGGAATCTACGGGATTATCGTGATGTGTGATGACATAGTTGCGACCGAGGAAGATATCCAGTTCATCTATTTCTGTATCCCATGGATCAGTGGCTTTTACCAGGTGCATGTAATTTAAAACAATATAAAGATAATCGCCCCAGTCATCTATTTTGGGAGCGTGTGTTTCCTGTAACGCATCATCGATTGCCAGAGGATGAAATTTAAAACTTTGCAAAATGGGCAGGGTGGTGTCTGGCGGCTCGGCTGAAAAGTCCACCCAAAGTAAGCCGCGCTTATCACGGATGAGGCGGGGGAACTCAGCTGGTGAAATATCAGTGCGAGCAGGTTTACCAGGAGAGAAAAAAATAGAACGAATCATGAATATGACCTCCGAAAACAGGAACTATCGATTTTTACCCGCAATTATCAATTATATTGAAGTATTTATTGATAATATTGATTATTTACTTGACAAAATGAAAAATATGAGTATACTTTGTTATAAATACAGCGCAAACATTGAAATTTCGACTTTTGACATGTTTTCCTTTTGATCTACGAATGGAGAATAATAATGAACAATTTTAGTACACAAGATTTATTAGTGCTAGCCAAACAGAAAAATCAAAAGGAATTATTGGCTTCCCAGTTAATCAAAAATTCCGGGCAGGTTTCATCATCAAAGCGCCTATTGCGTACCCTGGGAACCTGGATGGTTGCGAGTGGTGAAAAACTACAAGCTCTGAATGCTGATCCTACACAATTAAATCAACTTGGTTTTTCACACAACAAAGCCTCAAAGGCAAAAGTATAAAATGTTTTTAAAAAAGAATATCCAGAAATTGCAAAAGATCTATCATGAATATCCGCGTATTTTCTGGGTCGTGATCGTCATTACGTTTATTGACCGCATCGGCGGCGCGCTGCTCTTTCCTTTCTTTGCGCTTTATATTACCAGTAAATTCAACGTGGGCATGACTGATGTGGGCGTTCTCTTCGCAGCCTTTGCGGCTTCCAGTTTCATTGGCTCTGCGATTGGCGGTGCGCTGACAGATCGTTTTGGGCGCAAAGGAATCATCATCTTCGGATTGATCGCCTCATCCTTTAGCACGGTCGCAATGGGACTGATCGACTCATTTCAAGCCTTCTTTTTTCTGGCGCTCTTTGTTGGAATCTTAACAGACGTGGCAGGCCCCGCGCATCAAGCGATGATCGCTGATATTTTGCCTGAAGAAAAACGGGCGGATGGATATGGGATCCTGCGCGTGGCTTTTAATTTGTCAGTAGTGATTGGCCCCGCCATCGGTGGATTTTTAGCGGCTCGTTCCTACCTGTTGCTGTTCCTGTCCGACGCGGCGATTTCTCTGCTGACAGTGATCCTGATCGCCATCTTTCTGCCTGAAACCAAACCGCAGGCGCATCCCGACGCTCCGAAAGAAACCATGGCTGGCACATTCGCCGGCTATGGACAGGTCTTCCGCAACGCGGCGTTCATGTTGTTCCTCGGCGCGGTCTTGCTGCAAGTCTTCACTTATATGAACATGAATACAACTTTGGGCGTATATTTACGAAATGAACATGGCCTGCTTGAATCGGGTTATGGTTTAATCCTGAGTATAAACGCCGCCATGGTCGTGCTGATGCAATTCCCAATCACGCGGCGCATCACAAAATATCCGCCGATGTTGATGATGGCGTTTGGGACTTTTCTATATGTGATCGGCTTTTCAATGTATGGATTTGTTTCCACCTACGCCTTATTCGTTTTTGCGATGGTGATCATCACATTTGGCGAAATGATCGTTTCACCTGTTTCGCAAGCCCTGGTGGCATCTTTTGCCCCCGAAGACATGCGCGGACGTTATATGGCTGTCTCGGGGATTTCGTGGATGCTCCCGTTTGCGGTGGGACCCTACCTGGCCGGCTTGATCCTGGATGGACCGAAGCCGTACCTTCTTTGGGTTGCCGCGGGATTTGTTGGAATGTTGTCAACCATGGCCTTCCTGGCTTTATATCGCGTTCGTCACAAACAACAAACTGAATTAGAGATTATGCCAGAAGCTGTGGCATTAAAAACGTAGTAACGACTTCAGTCGTTCTTTAAAAAGCGACTAATGTCGCTAAGACTGATAAATATCGATATAAAAATTGGAGGAACCAAATCATGCGACCCGCACCTACCCGTTGTCCGATCTGCCAATCTGAATTAATTGTTGCTAAATTACATTGCTCATCTTGTGACACAACCCTTGAAGGTAATTTTGCTTCGGGCCAGTTCTCCAACTTGACCCCCGAACAATTGGAATTTGTATTCACCTTCGTGCGTTGTGAAGGCAAGATCAATCGCATGGAACAGGAGGTTGGGTTGTCGTATCCGACCATTCGCAACCGTTTGCATGAGATCATCCGCGCATTGGGTTACGAACCTGGCAAGGAAGAAGCTCCCGAGATCGAAGCCGATCTGCGCAGCGGCACAATTGCCGATCTCGAAGCCGGCAAGATCACAGCTGATCAAGCCATGCGCATCTTGCGCGGCGAGGAGGCATAGACCATGTCCAAAACAATTTCTGCCGGGCGTACGCCCAAGATTTTTATTGAATTGATAGGGGGCGATCTCAGCCTGGTAGGTTGGGAAGGGGATGATATTCTTCTCAAATGCGATCAAGACGAATTGAAATGTAAACAGGATGGCGATAAGGTGACCATTACTTGCGAAGATGATCTTTCGCTTCGCGTTCCAAAATCAGCTGCAATTATCATTAAACATGTTGAGGGAGACGCTTCCATTCGCGCTGTGATGGGCGGTATTGAGTTGGAAGAAATTGAAGGCGACCTCTCCATCCGTGATGTGGATTCGGTTGCGATAGGCACACTTCACTCTGACTTTAGCCTGCGCGGCGCGAAAGGGAATTTATTTGTAAAAACCGCTCACAGTGATGTATCCATTCGCGATGTGGATGGGAATGTAACCCTTGAATCAGTCGCTGACGATCTTGCCCTGCGTGATGTGCGCGGTAATGTCAGCGTAAACGTCGCCGAGGATGTTGTGCTTTATATCAATCCAAAAGCCGGCAACACCTATTCGGTCACAGCCGGCGACGATATTTTGCTCGTCATGCCCCCAAAAACGAACGCGACGCTGACCCTCACTGCCGATGAAATTGATGTTGAATGGAAGGATGTTGATAAGGATGATGATGTAGCCACTCGCGTAATCACCCTTGGGAATGGCTCTGCCACGATCACGCTTAACGCGGGCGGGGATATCCGCGTCACCAATCAATCTAATGCCGGGGAATCGGCTGAGGATTTTGGAAACTTTGCAGGCATTGGCATGGATTGGTCTGGCTTTGGCGAGCGTATTTCACGCCAGGTGGAGCAGGTGACTCACAGAGCCAGCAAACAAGTGGATGAAGCCATGCGCCGCGCCGCAGAAGCTCGTAAACGAGGCGATGAACGCGCTGGCCGCAAAGTGCGCGGGGCGCTGAATGTCGGTCGCTGGAGCTGGGACCTTTCATCAAAAGGCGTGCCCTTGTCGCCCAAACCTCAGGCTTCTGATGAAGAACGCATGGTAATTCTGAAGATGTTACAGGAAAAAAAGATCACGGCCGAAGAAGCTGAAAAATTATTGACATCCCTGGAAGGAGGTTCGTAATGTCTTCAGAAGAAAGAAAAAAAATCCTGCAAATGGTGGCGGATGGAAAGATCAACGCCGAAGAAGCCGCGACGTTGATGCGGGCGCTGGACGAATCTGCCGAGGAGGAGATCGAAGTCCTCGGGCCTGCATCAGGATTCGGTTACGAAAGAAGCGCTGCTCCAGAGTTTGACGAAGTCCGCAGGCGCGCATCGCGCTTCTCAAAAGGATTTCTTGGGATGGGAATCCTCTTTATCGTTTTGAGCGCATGGGTGATGTTTGCCATTCAACAAAAATCAGGATTGAACTTCTGGTTCTTTTGTTTCGCATTGCCGTTTTTCATGGGCGTTATGTTAACCGCGCTTGGAGCGGGCAGTAAGGTTGCGAGATGGTTATATGTAAATGTAGATCGCTCGCAGGCAGAAGAGTGGCCCCGGAACATCACGATCGCGTTTCCACTTCCGCTTGGGCTGGCGGGATGGTTCCTGAAAAATTTCGGCAGACACATCAGCGGACTTAAAAACACAAATGTAGACGAAATTGTTCAAGCGATTGCGCTGGCAAAAAATATTACCGAACCGCTGATCATTAATGTGGATGACAGCGATGACGGCGAAAAAGTGCAAGTATTTATTGGATAAAAAATGGAAACGATTAAAAAGAAGCCTTTACTAAGCGGATTGTTGATCCTGTTTTTGACAGCCATGATTTTTGCCAACATCGGCGGCAATATGTATGAATCCTTGATGCCGCTTTACCTCAAGGATTTAAATGCTTCGATCACGCAGATCGGTTTATTCTTTACATTGGCGCAGGTCGTGCCATTGCTTCTGCAAATTTTAGGAGGCTGGGTTTCTGATACGCTGGGCAGGCTGCGCGCAATTGCAATCGGAAGCGTATTTGGCGTGATCGGTTTTATCCCATTAATTTTTGCGGATACCTGGCAGTGGCTTCTATTGGCAGTGGCGATTGGGGCTGTGGCACGTGCGCTGGTCGGACCGAGCTTTGACGCGTTCATCGCAGAACATTCGAGTGAGGAGAATCGCGGCAAGGTCTTTGGCGTTGCACAGGCAATCTTTATGATCGTTTCTGTGGTGGGACCTCCGCTCGGAGGCTGGCTGGCTGGGACGTATGGCTTTAAGATCATGTTATTGACGGCGGGGCTCTTTTATTTTATTGCAATGCTGATGCGTCTCAGCATGGCGCGCGAAGCGGCAAAAAGCGCCACGACCAAGACAGATAAACTTACCTTCGATGGTTTAAAGATCAACCTGAGTGCGATGTTCGCCCTGGTTTTTTCAGGCGGACTTATCACCTGGATGTTGATCACAGACGGTTTACGTGATACATCTTTTCAGTTGTCAGGGAATTTATTCCCTGTTTATATGCAGGAGTTCGGCGGCCTGACCTTGCTGCAAATCGGCTGGGTTATGTCGTTTTTTGGTCTGGCGATGATGTTGACCACCATCCCCGGCGGCTGGCTTTCAGACAAGGCAGGGGAGCGGGTGGTAATTGCGCTTGGAATGATCTTGATGTCCATTGCTTTGTTCGTTCTGGTCAATATTCCAGCCGGCAATAAATGGATGTATTACCTGGGCTGGGGGCTTGCAGGCATGGGCGCGGGCGTTTCCGGCCCTGCGTATCAATCGTTGATCAGCAAGGCTGTGCCTGAGAAAAATCGCGGCATGGCATTTGGTTTGTTCAGTACCAGTTTGGGGTTGATTTCTTTGCCTGCCCCATGGATCGGGGCGCAGTTGTGGGAGCGCGTCAGCCCAACCTTTCCATTTACAGTGACTGCGCTGGTTTTATTATTGTCGGTAATTCCGATTTGGTTGAAGTTCAAACTTCCCAAAGTTGAAGAAGAAGTGATCGAAGAAAAAATATCCATTGTTCTAGGGTAATATAACGTTATGCGACAGGAGGTTGCCATGACCACAGTAGAAGAAAGAATGAAGATCTTGAAAATGATCGAAGAGGGAAAAATTAGCGCCGATGAAGGGTCTAAACTACTTGCCGCATTGAGCGATTCACGCCGCGGTTTGCCAATGCCGCCGCGCCCGCCCGGCATGAGCGGCGGACCTGCGCGCTGGCTGCGCATCCGTGTGACCGATACCCGCACCGGCCGCTCAAAGGCTTCCGTCCAAATTCCGCTCGCGCTGGTGGATGCGGGTATGAAGATCGGCGCGCATTTTGCGCCCGAAGTGGAAGGCGTGGATATGACCAACGTAATGGAGGCGCTGCGCATGGGCGTGATGGGTAAGATCATTGACGTGACCGATGATGAGGATGGCGAGCACGTTGAAATATTTGTAGAGTGATTTTTAGCTGTCGTGATAAACCCAATTTGCCAATTCGTAAAATCACGAAAATTTTAACGCAAAGACGCAAAGAAAAAGCTTTAAACCTTAGCGTCCTTGCGGCTTGGCGTTAAGAATTTTTTTTGAAACAGACCATATTAGGAAACCGAATGGAAAAGACATCTCCAAAACGCCCAACCGGCATGTTTGGCTTTACCATCGTCTGGTTGGGACAGATCGTTTCTGTCCTTGCCAGTGCAATGAGTCAGTTCGGACTCACGATCTGGATGTTTGAAAAGACACAGAGCGCCACCGCATTGGGATTAATGCAGGTTTTCTTTATTACCCCATTCCTGTTGATATCACCTTTTGCCGGCGTGATGGTCGATCGCCATAATCGCAAACTGATGATGATGGTCAGCGATCTGGGTGCAGGGTTGGCGACGATATTGATCCTGATCTTCCAGTCATTGGGGATCCTTGAGTTCTGGCATTTGTATTTTGCATCTGTGATCTATGGTCTTGGCATGGCTTTTCAATGGCCTGCATATTCCGCGGCGATCACGACGCTTGTTCCAAAGGAACTGTATGGACGCGCCAATGGCATGATGTCATTGATCGAGGCCGGGCCGGGTGTGATCGCTCCCTTATTGGCCGGAGCTTTACTTCCCGTTATTGGATTAACGGGCATTCTGTTTTTTGATGTAGCCACTTTCATTCTTGCAATTGGCGCGCTGCTGATCGTGCACATTCCCCAACCGTCGCGCTCAAAAGAGGGCGAACAGGGAAAAGGAAGCATCTGGAAGGAAGCGGCCTACGGATTTAAATATATCTTTGCGCGCCCGAGCCTGCTCGGTTTGCAATTGATCTTTTTTGCAGGAAATCTTTTTGCTGGAATCGGTTTTACTCTTCTGGCTCCGATGATCCTTTCCCGTACGGATAACAATAGTTTAATATTTGGCACCGTGGAAACCGCAGGCGCAATTGGCGGATTGGCAGGCGGCATTATTATCAGCGCCTGGGGCGGATTCAAGCGGCGTGTGCATGGCGTTCTTTTGGGATGGATAATTAGCGGGATTGGCATGGCAATTGTTGGACTCTCCGGCGGTTTGCCTTTCTGGATCTCGGGCATGATCATTATGGCGCTTGTTTCCTCTTTGATCAACAGTTCGAATCAAGCGATCTGGCAGGCCAAAGTTGCGCCAGATGTGCAGGGACGTGTTTTTTCTGCCCGCCGTTTAATAGCCTGGTTTACCAATCCAATCTCACCGATCATTGCCGGCACCATGGCGGACTTTGTCCTTGAGCCGCAAATGCGTGTAACCAGCAGTACATTATCTGGAATATTTGGCTGGCTGGTCGGTACAGGACCCGGCGCCGGCATGGGGCTTTTACTCGTGATCTGCGGTGTATTTGGCGCGCTGGCCGGGTTGGCGGGCTATTTCTACCCAGCCATTCGCAACGCAGAAGACATCCTGCCAGACCACGATGAATTGCCAAAAATAGAAACGGCGTCGGTCTCCTGAGAAAAAGAACAACAGCCTTTAAGAAACAGTCGCTTAGCGTCTCTGCGACCTAGCGTTAAAGAGTTTTCATCCACTTTTCAAGATAGAACAGAGCGGCAAACTTTGAAGTTAAGCCGCTAAACTTTTGGGTTAAGCCGCTAAACTTTCTAGTTAAGCCGCTAAACTTTAAAGCTCCAGCCGATAGAGCATCGGACAATTTGAGCGGAGCGGCATAATTTGGACTTTGAGAAAGCTATCGCCATGGCCAATTGCCGATGGGAGTGGCTAATTATGTGGGCTAACCACAAAGTCTCAAAGCCACGAGGTCACCAAGAAACCTTTGAGACTTGGAGTCTTTGTGACTTCGTGGTTACAAAAGCCCATTCCATTAGCCACTTAAAGCTCCAGCCGCCGTCCGCGGCGGCGTTTTGCGAGAAACCCGGCGGCGAGGACGGCGCCGGTGAGGGCCTCGTTTTCGCCAAAAATAAGTTGATTTCAGGCAATAGTAGAGATTCTTCGTCGCTCCGCTCCTCAGAATGACACCTCGAATTGATTTTGGATACAGACCCTAAGAGAGTGTTTCTTAAAGGCTTTTTACCACAGCCCGCAGGGTAATAAGATCACAAAGATCACGGAGAAAAACCCCGTCAAAAGCCTCTCCCGAAAGGACGTCGGGACAATGTGTGGACTCTGTGTTCTCTGTGGTAAAAGCTCTTTTTTTGCGTAAGATGCATACTTAAGAAACACTCTCTAAGGGAAATTCGTGTAATTCGCCCTATTCGTGATATTCGGGTTATAGATTTTTCGACTTCCGAATTGACGTTAAACGCTTGACACTTTGCATAATTGAAAGGTAGAATAACCTGTACATACAATCAAGAAGATTTTAACTTTTTGGGAGTTGATATGTACTTCCCCAAAAAATCACATAAATAATATACAGCATCATTGGAGATCGATATGAAATCTGCCAACCAACCCGCTATTGAAACCATTACGCGTGTACTTCTAACGCTGACGGTATTGTGTAATGCCGTGATTCCAATCCCGGCGCTGGCCAAACCGACAGCTTCCGCAGAACCGCTTTCAGAGCAGGCCGATGAGATCAGTAATGCGCTGCCCGCCGTGCAGCCTGTATATTATCAGCCCGGCATAGTATTGCCAAACCCGACCCATTTTTCGCCGCAAGCGGATAAGCCAAAACCCGCCACGCCGCAGAAGGACGCCGTTGAATTCTCGATCTCAACCAGCAAGGGCAAGATTGAAAAAAACCGTATTGTCACAATTAATGTCATCGTTCGGAATCATTCTGAATCACAGATCAGTAATTTGACCTATACTGACAAATTGGAAAAAGGACTTGAATTCAGCTCCGCGCCTGATACAGGGGTTAAATATAATAAACTGACCGACACTGTCACCTATACCGTTGAGTCACTGGATGCCGGGGCAGAAGCTGGTTTTTCGTATTTGATCAAGGTAAAGAATAAAAAAGCAGGCAAGCTTTCGATCCATAATGCAGAAATTGAATATGATCTTAAAGGCGAAACCCGCGCCCAAAGCACGTCGCTTGGATTTGCAGATGAGAGCGTTCTGGTGGACGCTGACTCTTTGATCGTGATGCCCGACCCGGCCGGGGACGGGTGGGACTCGGCCGGGCGATACTCGCTGTATCTCGGCGCGGAAGTAATGTCACAGCAGGCAGTCGTCGCAATCAGCCCGGCCGACATTCCAGGGGATGGACCTGAGCTTCAATTTGATCTGGACTTAATTCAAACAACATCTCCAACGACCGCATTGGGCGGGGATTTAAACGAACAAGATATCAACCTAAGCAAGCCAATCGAAACCGCATTCGACACACCCGCCTATTTGGAAATAAACCTGGATGGGGTGGCGGAACTGACCGATATACCCGCTGGCCAGGAACCTTATGTAGCCACCTATGACGAAGAAAATAATATCTGGGTAAAAATACCGATCCTCGTGACCGATGCAGACGCCAACTCTGTGACCGTGGCAGCGGCGCATTTTTCGACCTGGGGCGCGGGCCTGGGAAATTCCCTGCCGAAGAACGGGGCGAATGTGTTGTTGTTCGACCAACCCTATACTTCTTTATTTACCGGCGCTGCGCGCTATAGCGTGCCGATCTGGACACCGCCCGGGCGCGCCGGCGTGGCGCCGGATATCTCGTTATCGTATTCGAGCGCCACCGTTGACGGGGTACTGGGCGACGTGCAAGCGCCGTGGGTTGGAGTCGGATGGAATATCGATGGCATCGAGATCGTGCGCAAGATCACCACGAATGAGAACGGCTATGGATATGTCAACAGTTTTGCGCTGACCCTGAACGGAACCGTCTATGAATTATTGGTGGACCCGGACGACACCAATCGCTATTACACCAAACAAGGATCGTTTTTGTATGTCGAGCGTCATAATGCTGCTCTCGGCAATTCCATTAGTGTGCCAAATACTAGCAAGGAATGGTGGGAAGTGGTCACAACCGACGGCACACGCTACCGCCTGGGCTGGACCATAAAATCAGAACAGCTGGCATTAATGTATGGATACAGCTGTAAAACTGGCAACCCCTGCACCACCCCGGACGGCGCTTACGCCACATTGGGATATGCCGGCATCGCCGAAAATTTAGTGGCACTGCGCTGGCGTGTGGACCGCATCACCGATACACATGGCAACACTATAACGTATACGTATGACGAAACACAGCCGGCGAGCGCCACTACGCTCGCGGCATTTGATCGTGAAAGTTATTTAAACACAATTTCTTATACCGGTTTTGAAAGCGCAACAGGAAATCTGCAGCCCGGCTACCTGGTGGAATTTGTGACCGCGCCGCGCTCGACGATTGGCGATGTGCCGACTACATTTAATATCTGGGATAATCTCGACAGTAAATTCCTCGACAAGATCCTGATCAAATGCGTGTTATGTACTCCTGCGAATCAACTAATACGCACCTATGATTTTAAATACTCACTGGCCGCGGCGCCAAATGCAAACGGAACCCTGACCTTGAGCGAGATCAAGATCAGCGGGGAAGAAATTTCAGAAAGCGGACAGTCTATTCAAGCGGTGAACGCGCCGACGATCAAGTTCAACTATCAAAATCTGGATAATCGTAATGTAACCGCCACCACCAACG
>JANODZ010000587.1:0-4693 GCA_031412935.1 Anaerolineales bacterium | reverse complement strand
GATATGAAAAAGAAGATCGATAAAAAACGCTCGAACCTCAAAAAGTGGGAGAAATTTTGCAAGGACCTGGGCGAAGGACCTGCGGACGTGGCGCTCGCGTGGCTCTTGGCGAATCCAGTTGTCACTGCCCCCATCATCGGCCCGCGCACCATGGATCAACTGACTGGCGCATTGCGCGCGCTGAAGATCAAACTCAACAAGGATGCCATGAAACAATTGGACGAGATCTGGCCCGGCCCCGGTGGAGAAGCGCCTGAAGCGTATGCGTGGTAATTTGGTTGATACTATAGCTTAACATAACTCGCCCCTGAGTGGCTGCAAAGCTTATCGAGGGCGGGTTGTTATTAATTATTTTTATTTTTTGTTTAGATAAATTTTGGCTGCTCCCAAAAACTCTTGGGCTTGATGAATCATTTGAACAACTACATTGATTTCTACATTCGGGTCAAGGCATAATCCCCGATTTGTCTCTGATCAAATGAAGTCAATAACCAACGATGAAATTTTGGGTCTAGTTCTTTGGTCTTCGCAAAGTGTTGACCATAAGACGCGATGACATTGCCATGCAGCAAAATCCACTTTATCATTGGTCAAGAGAATATCGGCTGCTTCAATTGCATCCAAAGCGCGAGCGAATAATTGTCGGGTAATTTCTTTCATGCACGAACCCCCTCCACGCGGACATTCACCAGCACTGGCAACTCACCCTTCTTCCATTGTTCTTCTGTCATGATCGTGCGGCTGACTGTGACATCATATTCAAGTGACAGGTCGCTTGCCAATTCAGCCGAGAGCACAAGTTCATCCCAATAGCTTTTGTAGGCATCCAACACAATCATCACATCCAGGTCTGAGTTCTGGTTGTAATCTCCGCGGGCATAGGAGCCGAATAAATAGACGGCTTTCAAGCGCGGACCGTATAACTCGGTCAATCCCTTTTTCATTTTTGCCATCAGAGATTTGATGTTTTCAGGCATAGACTAATTATAAACCCAACACCCCGTCCTTGAGTGGATGTTTGTTCCTCATGAATCGAGTTTTTTTATTTCGGTTATTCGACAGTCGTAGATACCAGGAATTCAGCATGGTACTCGTTTTGATCATTCCTCTCATTGGCGCATACGCAGGCTGGGTCGTTCGGTTGGGAATCCGCAAGACAATGCATTTGACATGAGCCGCGATTAAATATAAATACAAAGCCCCTGAAAGTCTCACGACTCTCAGGGGCTTTTACATATTCATTATCCGAATTCTTCCACTTTATTGCCTCGCACCTTGCCGCGCCTTCTCCTGCATTTTATTTAACTTCATCACCAAGCGCAGCGCTTCATTCACCACTTTCTCGTTTGGGAAGGCTTTGGCAACATCTGGCTCAAGCAGTACAAGATTTGTCCCTTCATGGTATTGCTTTGCATATTTTCCGCGCACGCCGCCTTTGAGTAAGGACTTAATATTATACTCAGGGCGTGGTTCATCATTAAGTTCAGTCGTATTCTTCTTCATAAGCTTTTTTCTCACTTCGCGTTAATTCACGCGCACTAATATTTCGGATGCGATTACCACGGTCAGCATGCGAAACCATCCCTTACGGCAAATATACAACAGGTCAATGCATCAGGCAAGCATAATAAAAGCGATAGACTTTCTTCTTAGAAAGGAAGCCCACCGCTTTTACTATTGATTACTGAACACTAATCTCTTTTCCCCTACACCACAATACTCACCAATCTTCCCTGTGCCACGATCATCTTCTTCGGCTGCCTGCCTGCCAGGAACTTCTGCACCACTTCACTCGCCAAAGCCGCGGACTTGATCGCATCTTCCGTTGCTTCAGCTGGGACAGTGATTCGATCGCGCACCTTGCCGTTGATCTGGACAGGCAGCTCGATCGAGTCTTCTTTTGCGGCGGCTTCGTCAACTGCGGGCCATGGCTGTTGGTGAATCGAATACGGCTTGCCCATCTGTGCCCACAATTCTTCGGCGATATGCGGTGTGACTGGAGCCATCATCTTCAGATAGATTTCCAGCGCTTCCTTCCACTCCACGCTTCCCGAGCCTGCGAGTGCGCCTGCTTCACGCGCCTTATACATTTCATTCATCAATTCCATCAAGGACGAGATGATCGTGTTGAATTCAAAATTGTCGAAATCATGTGTCACCTTGCGCAGGGTCTGGTGAACCTTTCGGCGCAGATTCCGCGCATCGTAGGGGCGAGCCGCCAGGGTTGAGTTAAATGCATTTATCCCGCTGGACGGCTCGCCCCTACTGTCATCCGTGAACAACATCCAGACACGCCTGACCCAGCGCACCGATCCCTCAATCCCCTGCGAATCCCACGGCGCGCCCATTTCCCAACGCGCAAAGAACATGATGTAGGCGCGCACTGAATCCGCGCCGTAGCGATCAACAAGCACGTCGGGTGCGATCACATTGCCCTTGCTCTTCGACATCTTGCCGCCGTCTTCACCCAGTACCATGCCTTGATTACGGAGTTGCATCATCGGCTCATGGCCTTCCGTGTAACCAATATCGCGCAATGCTTTATGAAAGAAGCGCGTGTACAACAGATGCATGGTGGCGTGTTCAATGCCGCCGGTGTAGGTATCAACCGGCATCCAATAATCGTAATCAGTCTGGTTAAATGGACCCTGATCATATTTCGGCGAGAGATAACGCAAGTGATACCACGACGAGCACATGAATGTGTCCATCGTATCGGTCTCACGCACCGCCGCTTCTCCGCAGACAGGGCAGGTGGTATTCTTCCAGGTCGGGTGCAGCTTCAACGGGCTTTCACCAGTCGGCAGCCACTCCACATCCTCGGGCAGCAGCAGCGGCAATTGGTCATCCGGCACAGGATTCCAACCATGCACATCGCAATGGATCATCGGAATCGGCGCACCCCAATACCGTTGGCGCGAGATCAACCAATCACGATAACGATAATTAACCGTCTCTTTGCCAATGCCCTCTACCTTAATCCAATCCAACACCTTCGCGATCCCGGGATTCTTTCTTCCTTTGTCGGTGGTGACTTTCGTTCCGTTGAATTTGCCTGAGTTGACCATGATGCCGGGTCCTGCATAAGCAGCATGGATTTCGCCCTGTTCCGCTTCACCCTGCGCCTCAGGCTGGATGACTGGAACAATCGGCAGGTCATACTTTTTGGCAAAAGCAAAATCGCGTTCATCGTGCGCAGGCACAGCCATGATCGCGCCTGTGCCATAAGACATCAATACATAATCCGCGATCCAAATTGGAATGCGTGCCTGATTGACCGGGTTAATGGCATAGGCGCCCGTGAACACGCCCGTCTTTTCTTTATCCACTGCGCCGCGTTGAATTTCAGTTTGACGTGCGGCTTGGGTCTTGTATTCTTCAACTGCGGCTTTATTCTCGTCAATCGTAATTTTATTGACCAGCGGATGTTCAGGCGAGAACACCATAAATGTCGCGCCCCATAACGTATCCGGGCGGGTGGTAAAGACGGAAATCAGCGATGAGTACGGGCCGACCACCGGGAACTGTACTTCCGCGCCTTCGGAGCGGTCGATCCAATTCGTCTGCAGAGTCTTAACCGCTTGCGGCCAGTCAATGCTGTCAAAGTTCAATAATTCGTCAGCGTACCTGGTCGCTTTGAAGAACCACTGATCCAATTCCTTTTTAATGACCGGTGTGCCGCAGCGTTCGCAGACGCGGTCTTCACCAATGACTTGTTCACGCGCCAAAGTGGTGTTGTCCTTTGGGCAAAAATCCACCGCAGACATTTTGCGATATGCCAGACCCGCCTTGAATAATTGGATAAAAAACCATTCCGTCCACTTGTAATACTCGGGCGCGGCAGAGATCATCTCGCGCTCCCAATCAAACATCGCGCCCATGGTCTTCATCTGCGTGCGCATCTTGTCGATATTTTGGAATGTGCGTTTCATTGGGTGAACGCCGTCTTTGATGGCCGCATTCTCGGCCGGCAAACCGAATGCATCAAAGCCCATCGGGAACATTACGTTGTACCCTTTCATGCGCATATAACGCGCGCGCGCATCCGGGGGAATCATTGAAAACCAGTGACCGATATGCAGGTCACCGCTCGGATAGGGCAGCATCGTCAACGCGTAATGTTTCGTCTTACTGTTATCGATCACCGCCCGATACAGGTGGTCCGCCTCCCATTTAGCCTGCCACTTTGCTTCAATCGATTTTGGGCTATAGGAGATATCGTGACGCGGTCTCTCTTCTTGAATAATTTCTTCTTTCGCGGGCACAAAAGCCTTTGCGGGCTCAGGCTTGATCAAAACAATATCCAAACGCGAAGGAATCGGAGGCACGATCAGCGCCATATTTTTCACGGGCTGGATCGCCTTGGTGGTAGCCGCCTGTATTGCTTTGCTGGTTGATGCAGAATTCTTGCGTTTCACCTGGGAAGATGGAGTTGAAATAGGTTCTTCGATTTTTTTCACTTTTTTAACAAGAACCGCCTTCACAGCTTTCCCTCCCTTCAGGGAAGATATGGCCGCCGGCTTCCTTACAGTTGTTTTCTTTCCGATCAACTTCTTCGTCTTTATCTTCGCAGGCACTGCTTTAAAAGGCTTCTTCACATCGGCCTTTTTCTTTTTCGGAGCCGCTTTTTTCCTGGTTTCTTTTTTATTGGTTGTAGTCATTTTTACCTCATTATCGATTATGTCACATTTGC
>JANODZ010000586.1:0-1593 GCA_031412935.1 Anaerolineales bacterium | reverse complement strand
CTCCGAAGGAAAAGTTAATGTGGTAAATAAAACAAGAGCTGCAGAAACATGTCTCCGCCGCTCTTAATGTGGCTTGATTGCCAATGTTTTAGTCAAAAATGCTCGAAAACCTTTGAATTTTCGCCGCCTACTTGCCACCTACGTCCTTAAGCGAAACTTATAGCTGTAAACGATCAACCACATCCATTCTTATAGTTTTAGACTCTTACCCTATCATCAACTTCGCACGGTATTGCAGCGCCTCCGCCAGATGTGTGGATTGGATCTCATCGCTCCCCGCCAAATCTGCTATTGTGCGGGATAATTTCAGGATGCGATGATAAGCCCGCGCAGATAACTGCAGCTGACTCATGGCCGAGCGCATCAAGCTCTGACCCTCATCTTGCAGCTGGCAAAACTGGCGGATCTCCCCGATGTGCATATCGGCATTGCAAATGATATCTGCTTGGTAATTGGTAAATCGTAATTGTTGGATGTTCCTTGCGGCTTGTACCCTTGCGCGAATGGATTCAGATGTTTCGCTTACTTTATTCCCGCTTAACTTTTCATAATCCACTCTCGGCACTTCGATGTGGATGTCGATTCTATCTAGCAGCGGACCAGAAATGCGTTTTTGATATTTGGTCACGACAACCGGCGCGCAAGTGCAGGGCTTGAGCGAGTCGCCATAATATCCACATGGGCCTGGGTTCTCATTCGACTTTTCAATTCGCATCGATTCTATGAATTTATGCACTCCGGCAAAATGAAACCAGTCCAGCTTCAAAACTTCTTCGGCGTTTCGCTGGATTTCAATTTGAAATACCTGGATATTGTGCATGAGATGCTGGCATGGTTGGTTTGGGCACATCCGCAACAGGCTGAGACTGATTTTATCCTCGAGGCGCTGGAACTATCTGTGGCAAGCCTCCCGAATGCAGAACTCTTGGAATTAAAAGAAGAGCATGGCGGTGGGAAGACGCGGGCACTCTCCCGCGAAAAATTGGGTTATTTGGAATTGGCGCGCTGGCAGCGCGGTCTTCGTTTTGAATCTTGGAATGCGGAGCACCATGCCCGTCTGTGGAAAGTCGTGTGTTGGCTGAATGAGCCAAAACCCAATCTACCCGGGGACTTTATCGAACTTGAGGATGCCTTGTTTGCATTCCAATCCGGCGCGGCCACGCGTGATGATCTGTTGTATATGTTCATGGGACCGCAGGATATAGGTCGACGTTATAGCAGGGGGTTTGGATATTTATCACAATATAGCGTGCGCAAACCCCATGTGCAGCAGATGACTGAAATGGAGAAATTCCCGATCCTGAAGGAAATTGTGGACACCTGCCGTGAAAGAATACTGGAGGTGGAGTGCAGGCGCGGCGAGCTGCCCACTGCGGCCACTGATCCCGCGATGAGTATCCGTTCGGTGCCGGGCATGAAAAATCTTTTTCGGATGTTGGTCGCGCTGGGGGATGGGGATTTCGCTCGCGGGTATGTATATGGTCAAAATCGTTCAGGAGTATTCAGCCATCTGATCCGCAACAGTTATCCTATAGAGGGTGACACGCCGGAAGGTTTTGCCGAGCAGGCGAGTTTTCATAAAATATCTGAAAC
>JANODZ010000585.1:0-6429 GCA_031412935.1 Anaerolineales bacterium | reverse complement strand
CTTTTCTAACCGTCATCGGTATATCGCTTGCGCTTACTTCAATGGCCACCTTTATTTTTTACAAACGAGATTGGTTCTAAAATGCATGGCAAATTAATTAATGGGTCACATCTGCGAGGGCGGGTATGGGCGAAAAAATCTTGAAATCTATCCGCTTTTAGATGGATTATTCAAAGTGGTTTCGAAGATTGAATATATTTGTGTTTGGATAAAAAGAGGAAAGAAGAAGGAATTATTCTCTTCTTTCCTCTTTTTCTTGCTTCCAGAAATTTCTTGTCAAGGCTACGACTTCACTACACTGTCTTTCTGAAAGTGCAACAAAAGGAGAATTCTCAACAACGGTATCACGGTTTTCCACCATCAGTACGCGGGCATTTTGGCTGAATGTATGTGAATGCCACGCGTTTTTTTAGGTTATAAATTCAATTTTTCTCCATGTTCCCGCAGCCATTTTCTTTGTTTCTTGTATTCCGGATAAATAGACTCAACCACATTCCAAAATTTACTAGAATGATCTTTCACGCGTAAATGTGCCAATTCATGCACAACCACATAATCTATCACCTCTAGCGGAGCCATCACCAGGCGCCAGGTGAAATTCAGCGTGCCATTTGGGCTGCACGATCCCCAGCGTGTTTTGGCTGAGTTAATCTTTATTTGTTTGGGGTTAAACTTGTATTGCCGGGCATATTGGTCAACACGGTTGGTGAGGATCTCAAGCGCACGTTCTTTATACCAGCGCGTGAAAATTGCTGCGCCTTTCTTCTGTGCAGCGCTGCTCAGGTTGAATCCGTTATCAAATTGAAGTGAAGGTCGTTGTGGCTTGACCAGTTTCAGGTCAAAGAGAGAACCAAGAACCGGGAACTTCTCGCCATCTGTGTATTCTCTCGCGGGAGTCGGCACAATGGATTTAAGTTTTTCGCGCGTGCGTGTGATCCAATCCGTTTTATCGTGAATGAATTGTTGAATTTGAGCCTGAGGCGCACGCAGCGGTGCGCGGATGGTGAGACTGCCATCGCGTTCGATAACCAGGGCGATGGTCCTGCGTTTGCTGCGGGTGATTTTGTCGATTTGCATTGGCGTAAGTATAAAAAAATTGCTTAATAAAAAAGCCACCCAAAGAGGTGGCCTTTAAAGTGCCGAGGGAGAGATTTGAACTCTCGACCGAAGGCTTATGAGTCCTTTGCTCTGCCACTGAGCTACCTCGGCATTATCCAAATGGCGCGACAAATATTACTATGGGAGGGGGCATTTGTCAACGTGAGGCAGGTTTATTCATATTTAAAATCAACTTGAGAGCAAAATATCTGTCGGGGTTTAACGAACATCCTGCTATAATTATTAGAAAGGATCATCAATGAAAATACTGGTGCTTGAAAGCAACCCAAAAGAATACTTAAAAATTCAGGATGCTTTGAATAATGATAAGACTGAATTGATGGCACTCGATTCGAGCGAGCAAGCCTGGCCGTTGATTCAATCTGGCGAGGTGCGTTTTCTCATTGCCAATTGGGATACGAGTGATTTGCGCCAAACGCAATTTATTCCACGTGCGCGGGCCATGAAACTTGCGAGTCCCATTTATATTTTGTTGACCACATCAGAGAACTTAGATGATGATCTTATGCCTGAAGATGCGGATGATATTATTCAGAGACCGTTCATGGCGCAGGACCTGAAGAACCGTGTTGGGATGGCGGGGCGCATCCTGTCGCTGACGGGTAACCTGACCAGTGCGCGTGTTCAGCTTGAACAGCAGGCAGCATTTGACACCTTGACGGGTTTCATGAATCGGGCTGCATTCTCTCGCCAATCTGCGGGGGAGCTGGAGCGGGCTCGCCGCTCCTCGGTGCCGATGAGTTTAATCGCGTTGGGTATTGATAATTTAAAGGTCATCAACGATACCATGGGTATTGAGACCGGTGATGAAGTTTTGCGTCTTGTGGCACAAACCATTCGTGAGAAAAGCCGCCCTTATGATTGTATCGGCCGCTGGAATGAGGAGACGTTGGTGATTATGCTCTCCGATGTCATCGGCGCGGATGCGGAAAAGGTAGCAGACAGGATCATTGCCGGGATTCGCGGCACCCGCATCGAGGTCCAGAATGAAACGCCGATTATTGTGAAGATCAGCGCAGGAATTACCTCCGTGACTCGTATCAATACGTCCATCGATTTTGAGCCATTAATCCAACAAGCATTGCAGGCGATGACGCGCGCAAAAGAGGCGGGGGGCAATCAGGTTTTTTTAATTTATTCGTAAGCATAGTTCGCATCTAGCGGATATTTCTTATAGATATTGAAAAATCAGCAATGCGGTCATCCCGGCAATAATTGTGAGCAAGGTGTTCTTTGTATACCATGCCATGAGGATTGCAACCAGACCTGCAAGCAAGCGTGTGTTGCCGAGTGATAGGTCAAATTGATTTGCATGAAAAAACAATTCGGGGAAGATGATCGCGGAAAGCACCGCAGGCGGGACATAGTGCAACGCCATGCGCATTGTCTGCGGAATCTCAAACCTGCCAAACAAATAAATAAGCGAGAACCTCATCCCAAACGTAATCAAGCCGCCTAAAAGTAATACAAGCCAGATATTCACACTATTCCCCTTGAGGATTTCCTTCCCTCCAAAACTGTGCCTGCGATAATGCCTGTCAGCGCGGCAAGAATGATCCCGAGTTTAAAAGGCAGGCCGTAAGCAAGCAGTGCGACAAAGCCTGCTGAAAGAGCAGCAGCGATCATGGGGCGATTCTTTAATACAGGAACAACCATTGCAATAAAAGTGAGCGGGAGTGCGAAATCCAGCGGCCATTCTTGCGGGATGGCTGCACCGAGGAAGATCCCAAGCGCAGTGCTCATTTGCCAGATGAACCATAACGCAAAGCCCGCGCCGAATAAAAACCAGTGACTAAAGGGTTGGACGCCGCCTTTTTCATAATTAATAATGCTCGGTGCATAGGCTTCATCTGTCAGCAGGTAGGAGAGTAAAACCTTCCAGCGTAATGAAAGATTTTTTAAATACGGCGCAAGCGAGGCGCTATATAACATGTGACGCAAATTCACGACCGCGATGGTTAACAGGATCACCACTCCTGGCGCGCCTTCATGTATGAGTTGTGCAGTGACAAATTGGGCCGACCCGGCAAATACGATGGACGACATCAGTTGTGCCGCACTGTTGGACAAACCTGCATTGAGGGCGAGTGCGCCATAGATCATGCCAAAGGGGAAGACTCCAATTAATAAGGGCACTTCAGCCCGAACCCCTTCTAAAAACATTTTTCTTGATTCACTCATAAACCCTCCATGATGTTTTTTGCTGCGCGCTGTCCGCTCTCCACAGCGCCTTCCATATAGCCTTGATATTTTGTCGCATGCCCGCCATGCCTGCGCCGATGATGGGTACGGTTTGATTATTATGTTTCAGAAGATTCACCTACAATTAGTGGGATGGGTTTTTAACCAAACGAAGCTTTTAATTTTAATAAGGTCGGGCTGGACACTTGTCTGCTTTAGATGTTCATAAGAGATCAATCGTAAAGTTAATGTTGTGATCAAACGCTGGATTTCAAAGCGCGGCAGGCTGCAGCGTCCAAGGGTTGAAATTGATATTTGCCCAGGCTGGCAGGAACCAGCGCCGTCTGGAATTTATCAATATCCACATATTCATTTTCTGTTTGCAAGCGCGCTTTTCCTTCGATCATTGTCACTACGTGAAATGTTTCGCCGCGCGTGTCAAGTTGAACAGGTTTTGAAGATGCGGCTAGCAGCTCAAGTTTGAAATATTCACATTGTACAAGCACAGCTTGTGTGCCATCTCCGCAAGCTGGCATGGGAAGTATTGGCGCAGTAAATGCCGGGCGCGTTACCTGAATTGATTTTTCAATATGCAGGGGCCGCGTTTCAGTTTGCGGGCGTCCCCAATCATATACTCGATAGGTCCAGTCTGAAGTTTGTTGGACTTCATAAATGAGCAAACCAGGTCCGAGTGCGTGAAGTGTGCCCGCGGGCATAAGGATCGTATCTCCCTGGGATACTGTTACATATTGTGCGTACTCGGCAATAGTCCCGTTACGGATTGCCTGCGCAATTTTTGCGGGACTAATGTCAGGCTTCAACCCGGCGATCAATTTTGAATCAGGTTGGGCTTCCAGCACATGCCAGGCTTCAGTCTTCCCATATTGACCAGGACCCTCCAGCTGGACAGCCTGTTCGTCGTTGGGATGCACTTGCAACGATAGCCATTGGGCGCAATCCAATAATTTGACTAACAACGGAAATCGCATCCCAGTCCGCGCGACGGCTTTTTCGCCAAGTAATTCTGAACCAAATTCAACAGCAGCCTCAGCAAGTGTTTTTCCGGCGAATGCTCCGGTTTCGATGCGGTCATTTTCCCAGACAACCCAAGCTTCTGCGGTGGGATAGTGCCCCGGACGCAGGCGTTCACCGCCCCATAAATAATCACGATATGCAGGAATCAATTTTAGAAATGAGTGGAGCGCCATTTTGATGACCTCGATGACAGGATCGCAGGAAATAGTTTTTATGATTATACTAATTATTCCGCATTCATGATCTATGGCAGGTTGAACAATTGATTTGTTTAATTTGTTGACGCGTAAAATTTGCAGTGATACAATGCAACCCGCTTGTTTCGACAAGCCCAAGACAAGCATGCCCCCATCGTCTAGTGGCCCAGGACGAAGCCCTCTCAAGGCTTAAACCGGGATTCGAATTCCCGTGGGGGCACTTTTAATGGACAGTCACCTGGTATCGGAAGGTGACTGTCCATTTTGATTTTCTATGGAGAGCGTGTTGGGGTGGGAACCCATGTATATGTTGGAATGGGCGTGCGTGAAGGGCGTACCGTGGGAGTGGGCGTGTTTGTTGGCAAGAAAATGGGATCGCCCTGCCAGGGCAGGAAAGCTGCGAATTGTTTTACATCATAACTGCCTTTAATGTCTCGGCGCTGCAAGGTATATAGATTTGAAGTTCCCTGATCATTTGTGAAGCCCAGGCTCATTGCGGCGACATACCCTGCAAAGTGAACATAATCTATAATGCCGCTGTTGCTCTCTCCAAAAGGGTAGGAAAATGTCCCTATGGGTATGCCCAATTTCGCCTCTAAGATTTCACGCGAATCGACGATCTCGTGCCGCTGACTTTGAGGGTCAAGTGATGTCAAGGATAAATGATTGATTGTGTGGCTTCCAACTTCCCAGCCTGCAGCAGCCATTTCCTTGATCTGATCTACATTCATGTATTGATCTGCCCCAATGTAATTTGCAACTAAATAGAGGACACCCGTAAAGCCATATTTTTGCATAATCGGAAAAGCGCTGGTGTAATTATTTAGATGCCCGTCATCAAATGTGATGATCAAGGGACGCGGGGGCAGGTCCGCGCCTTCGCTGATGGCCTTGATCAATAATTCGGTCGTGATCGTTGTGTATCCCCAGTCATGCAGGAGCTTCATCTCCGCTTCGAATTTTTCCGGCGGGACATAATATTGACTGTTTATCGGTGATACCGCAATCCAATGATAGAGGATGATCGGCACGATCACTGAATCAGGACCTTGGTGAACCCATGTGGCGGTGGGAATGGGCGAAGCCGTAAATGTTGGGAGGACGGTAAAGGTTGGGGTAACCGTGGCAGTTTCGGTCGGGGGGAGAGGCGTGGATGTCGTTGTGGGAGTCGAAGTCGATCCGGTGAATAATCCAGTTCCGCAGCCAGACAATAAAATAGATGCCCCCATCAGCAAGCCAGTTATTTTTTTCATTTAATTCCTAATGATTGAGTTCCCAAATAATTCGCAAGCCATCGAGTGTGAGCCATGGTGCGATGTGATTAACAACCTGGGTTTCTTTTGCGATGATCTCTGCCATGCCGCCTGTGGCAATGACTTTCATATCGTTTCCCAATTCGGACCTGAATCTTGCCACCATCCCCTCGACCATGCTCACATACCCAAAGAGTAAACCCGATTGCATAGCGTGGACGGTGTTGCGCCCAATGACGGAGGGCGGGCGCTGCAAGTCAATGCGCGGTAGTTTTGCGGCATGTGTGAACAAACCTTCTGCAGCGAGGTTCACTCCTGCAGTGATGGCGCCGCCAAGATATTCACCTTCTTTAGTGATGGCATTGAATGTGGTTGCCGTACCGAAGTCGACCACGCAGGCGGGACCGCCATAAAATTTCATTACAGCAACTGCATCGCAAACACGATCTGCACCCACAGCTCTGGGGTCTTCGTAACGAATTTTAATTCCCGTTTTGATGCCCGCATCGACGATAAGTGGTTCCTGTTTTAGATATTCGCGGCAGGCTTGAATAACGCGCGCGGTTAAAGGAGGCACCACCGAAGCAAGCGAAATGCCATGAATGTCATTGAGCGTTTTTCCCGCGTTTTGTAACAAGCCTAAA
>JANODZ010000584.1:0-2195 GCA_031412935.1 Anaerolineales bacterium | reverse complement strand
GGGGCTATTTTGTTGGCGACCGGCGTGCGTGAGCGACCGCGTTCGGCGAGGTTGATTCCGGGAACGCGTCCGGCGGGGATATTTACAACGGGGTCATTACAGCGTTTTGTATATCAGGAGCATTTGCCTGTCGGCAGGCGCGCGCTGATTGTCGGCGCGGAATTGGTCAGCTTGTCGGCTTTGATGACTCTCGCTCACGCGGACGTAAAATGTGTAATGATGATCACAGAAGAGTCTAAACATCAAATTGAATTTCCGTATGTGATGATGAAATGGGCTGTAATGGATATTCTCACACGCACGCCGATATTCACAAATACGCGCGTATCGAATATCTTTGGTCATAAACGCGTTGAAGGAATCGAGCTGACTCACGCAAATGGGCAGTCAAAAATTGTGGAATGTGACACGGTCATCTTTACGGGGGATTGGATCCCGGAAAACGAGATCGCGCGGCTGGGCGGCTTGGTCCTTAATCCGCTGACACGAGGCCCGCAAATAGATTCTTCATTTCAGTCATCTGCCAGCGGTGTCTTTGTAGCGGGCAATCTATTGCGCGGCGTGGAAACTGCAGATCATTGCGCATTGGAGGGAATGAAGGCGGCCGGGTCTATTCGTCATTATTTACTAAATACATAAATTACAGTATCCAATTTTGCCGGCTTTTGGCAGTGTTAATTTTATTTGATAATTTAAGGCTAAAACCAGGGAATTTTATTAATAATTTTCGTAAAATCACCTTAAATTGTCAAGAAAATTGATATTTACTTTACACAGGAATAAAATTAAAGGAGTTAATCATGCTTATGGTCACACAATTATCGATCATTATATTCGCTTATTTATTAGGATGTTTTGCAGTCGGTTATTACCTGGTCCGCTTTCGAACGGGGCAGGACATCCATGATTTGGGAAGCGGCGCGACGGGCGGGCGAAATACAGGACGTGTGCTGGGCAGGAGCGGCGCGATCATCACTGGAGTCGGTGATGTGTTAAAGGGGGTAATCGCAATGGCAATTGCCCTTTGGTTCAATTCCGAATTATGGGTAATTGGTTTTGTAATGGTCGCGGTCTTGAGCGGACATGTCTGGCCGGTTCAACTTAAATTCAAAGGAGGCAAGGGACTTTCGGCTGCGTTTGGCGCGGTACTGATGTATGATTATCGTATTGCATTATTGACTGCGCTTGCTGCAGGAGTCTTTTCGCTGGCAAGCAGGCGCATTACATTAAGCCTGATGTTGAGCGTTGTTTGTTCTCCATTGATCGCGTTTATATTGAGGGCAAAATGGGAGATCATCGCCGGGTTGGTTGTCTCAGCCGCCATTATTATTTATGCGCATCGTGATAATATTAATGAAGCATTGAACCCCAAAACCACGGGATGAGGATTGTTTTTTATGGGCATTATTTTTAAAACCGCCACAGAACCAGATGAATTCGAGAAGATCCACCGCTTAAATTACAAAACCTTCGTAGAGGAAATACCCCAGCACGAGACCAATCCAGAAGGCAGACTTGTAGATAAATTCCACGACGAAAATACCTACTTTATTGCGCTGGATGGCGATGAGCTGGTGGGAATGATCTGCGTGCGCGACAAACGTCCCTTTTCACTTGAATATAAGCTTGAGAATCTTGAATCGTATTTGCCGGCTTACAAGTCCATTTGCGAACTTCGACTGCTTGCGATTGCCAAAGACCACCGCTCACCGCAAGTCTTTCAAGGCGTGATGCGCGCGCTGTACGATCACTGTGATCTGAAAGGCTATGATCTCGGAATAATGTCCGGGACGGTTAAGCAGGCGCGGCTCTATAAGCATCTCGGCTTCGCCCCGTTCGGTCCGCTGGTGGGGACTGGGGACATCCTTTTTCAGCCGATGTATCTAACCTTTGAAGCCTATCGCCGCCTGAAAAAAGAGACGAGGACGTTTGGGGAAAAGATGAAATATGAAGGATGAGGGATGAATGATGAAAGATGAAGGATAATGGTTTTCTTCTTGAGTAATGCGGGTGTATAATTTGCTTTGATAAATATGTTTGTCGATGTCTTTGTTTTTGCGAGGACATAATACATTAGTTCAAAGAACAACCTGGTTGATCTTTGGAAAGGAGCTGATCATGGCTAATAAAGAACAAGGCAAGAATAAGGAAAAGAAAAAGAAGAAGAAAGAGAAGCCTGCTTTGCCCAAGAAGTA
>JANODZ010000583.1:0-13664 GCA_031412935.1 Anaerolineales bacterium | reverse complement strand
CCCATTGATCGTCATCAGAAACCAAAAATATGCCTGAATAGTAAAAACTAAATTCGCTGCAAATAATATTCACCGTATGCTTCAGCAATTCATCCAGATCCAAAATGGAGGTCACCAACTGCCCAACGCGGGCGGCGGTTTCCAGGAGTTTGTGCCTGCGCTCCAACATGGAAAACATGCGTTCGTTCTGTTGCAGGAGATGCTTATTTTTTTCTGCCGTGGTGCCCAGCTGGCGCAGGCTGCCTTCGAATTTCTCAACCAGCTCCTCCTGATAAGCCTTGAGGTGTTCCTCGGCATGTTCAAGTTTTTCCACTTTGCCATTTAAATATGCATCCACTTGATCGATAAAATCAGCATCAATAGGTTTTGAGATAAAACCCACCGCTCCCGCAGCGAGCGCACGGTCACGCGCACCCGTGGATAAGTCAGCTGAAACAATGACAATGGGTGTATTCGGCAGCATTTTCTTTAAGCGCGTGGCGGCTTCACTGCCCGTCATATGCGGCAGGCTGTGGTCAATTAAGACCAAGTTCGGCTGGGTTTCTTCCGCAAGCTGCAAACCGTCCAGCGGATCAGATGCCTCAAGAACCACATATTTTTTAGAAAGCAAACGCCGCACCAGCGCGCGGGCTTCGTCGCTGTCTTCTATATAAAGGATTTGGGGAATATCGCGAGGGTCGGTCATAATTATAAGAATGAAGAATGAAGGCTTAAGGATGAAGGATGAAGGGTGAAGGGTGAAAAGTGATACAGGATGTGTTTACCTGTTTACCTATTTACCTGTTTACCGATCTACTTGTTTACCCATCTCCTGTACTTCCAATTTCTTTCGCACGGTCATTCCAAGCGCGTCAGCGGTGATGGGGGATTCCTGCATGACGCGCAGAAAATCTGCACGCGGAAGAGTTAACACATTTACGGGATACCTTCCTGCGCGCACATTTGCAATGGACCTTCCACCTTGCAGCAGCTCTATTTCGCCAAAAAGCCCACCTTTGCTCAATCGTGAATGCACGTATTCCTGCTTTTTTTCATTCAGAAGAACCACTTCCACTTCGCCTTCGCGAATCATAAAGAGATGGTCTACGGGTTGATCGCGCGCAAGGATGGTTTGATTGGGTTGAAACACACGTTCTTCAGCGATCCTGGTGAATTCAAGCATGTGGCGATGCCTTAATTGCGGCAGGGCGCGCGAGATGATTTCGTTGATCAACTCACCATCTGAAATTATGATATTTCTATGCGTGCGCGAAGTTAAGGATGGGTCATGCGTCACCATTACAATGGTTTTTCCTTGCGACACAAATAATTCAAACAACTGAATGATGGTATCTGCGGAACGCGAATCAAGATTACCCGTGGGCTCATCCGCCACCAACAAGGGCGGATCACATGCCATGGCGCGCGCGATGGCTGCAAGTTGCTGCTGGCCGGTGGATACCAGCATGGGTACTTTATTTGCAAATTTTTCAAGCCCGACGAGTTTCAATAACTCCATGGCGCGTATGGGTCGTTCGTCAAAATCATACCTATCGACATAATCCATCGGGAGCATTACATTTTCAAGAAGCGTGAGCATGGGCATTAACTGGAAGAATTGAAAAACAATTCCGAGATTCTTGCCGCGCCATTTTGATCTTTGGCTTTCGGTTACACCTGTATAAATATCCATGGCGTTCACCACCACCTGACCTGCGCTGGGATGGTCAATGCCTGTGATCATATTCAACAGTGTGGATTTGCCGCTCCCCGATTTTCCAACGATGGAAACGAATTCACCGCGCTGGATGGTTAGATCCACGCCTTTGAGAACGGTAAACTCACCTGCCGCATTGCTGAAGCGTTTGACGATACCGCGTAGTTCGATCATTGATTCAGCCGCAAGGTCTGAAACTTGGACAGGACCCTTTATCGGCTTGGAACGCAGCGCAGTTTTAATCATCTCCGCAACCTCAGCCTGGATTCATCCAATTGAGAATCATTTCCGGAATCGACCAGTTCTCCATCGGTTATCGTAAGGCTGCGTGAAAAGCGGCTGACAAGGCTTGAATCATGAGTCACCATAATGATGGTTTTGTTTTTATCATGTACAAGATGTTCAAAGACATCAAAGATGTGATCGGCTGTAACTGAATCGAGGCTTCCGGTTGGCTCATCTGCCACAAGAATGGAGGGATCGTTTGCGAGGGCACGCGCAATCGCAACGCGCTGCTGCTGTCCGCCTGAAATAAAAGCGGGTAATTTATTTGCATGCTCCTCCAGCTCAACGAGTTGAAGAAGCTGCATGGCGCGTTCTTTTGAAGCGCGTGATTTAAAATTATTGGCAAGATCCATCGGCAGGGTTATATTTTCAATCAGCGTCAGCATGGGTAAAAGTTGAAACGACTGATAGACGACACCCATTTTTTCTCCGCGCCAGCGCGCGCGCTGATCTTCGCTCATCTCATGCAGCGAAATTTTCCCGCCATCAGCACGCTGCGCGACAAGTACTTCACCGCTGGTAAGTTGATCGACACCGTTAATCATGTTAAGCAGAGTGGATTTACCCGCCCCAGACTTGCCAACAATACCGACAAACTCGCCAGCATTCACGCTCAGGCTGATATCTTTTAACGCGACAAAATCCCCGGCAGCCGTGGAATAGGTTTTGGATACATTTTTTAATTCAATAAGAGGCGTGGACATAATTAATTGATTTTACCGCTATTGTGCAATTTGTAGCAAAGCAGCGGCTTGCAAAAGGATTTCAATTATTTTGCAAACAAGAAACAAGGTCAGTCACCATCTGTTGCGGCGCTGGTTTTGTAATTGCAAGCACAGGTACAACTCCCGCCAAAAACTCTTCGCGCATATTTTCCACAAGCCAATGGCGCGGTAGAATTCCAATCGAATTGATCTCAGAATTTAGTACGTTAGACATATCCTGCGGGCTGACGGCAACTCTTGCGGATGAAGTAACGCTGCGCCCTTTCATAACAAGCTGGTCAAACGCCATTTGCACATCCGCATCTGACGAATAGACCCAGACCTGCAACGAAGCATTTCCCTGCGCGAATAATTCCTGCACCTCTTCCAGAGTTAAATTCTGCACAGGACTTTCACGAGGTGTGACAACCAGAATTTCTTCCTCGTCAATTTGATATGCCGCAGATACGAGAATTTCAGGTTCGCCCAAGCGCAGATAAATATCAGGCGCATCCGGATTGACGATTAACACAACTTCCACCCCTGCCGCGCAAGTATATAGTTCCGTCAACCAGGGTTGTGCCGCAGAGCTGGCATACACGCGGACGATTTGTGTTTGGGAGGTTTGCGTTGGAGGAATGCAGGAAAATAGAAGGAAAGAGGAAAGTAGAAATAACGAAGCGTGTTTCATAACAATATTTGGAAAATCACCAAAAGTGACCCAACCACTGCACAATACGCGGCGAAGACATACAGTGAATGATTGTTGAGATAATTAATTAACCATTTAATCGCAAACCAACCGACAGTCGCGGCGGTGACAAATCCAACCGCGAGCAAGGGCAGGAATTGTGGAAGATACGGCATTTGGATCACATCCAGCATTTCATATAATCCCGCGGCCAGCATGACCGGCGCAGACATTAGAAACGCGAAGCGTGCCGCAGATGGACGGTCAAAGCCTCGAAACATGCCGCCCGCGATGGTTGCGCCTGAACGGGATGCGCCGGGAAAAACCGCAATGACCTGCATGAGACCCACAATGAGCGCGTCCAGCCAGGTCATGGAGGTTAGGTCACGATCCTTTTTGGAGAGCCATTCTGCGAGGGAGAGTAAAAATGCGGCGGTGAACAAACGAATGGACGCTTCCAGTAATGGTGTTTTGAACAAGGTTTCAACAGCATCTTTCAATAAATATCCTGCCAAAAGCGCGGGGATGGTGGCAATGATTATATAGAAGCCAAGATTTCGCTCAGGCGTTGAACGTTGAACGATTAATGTTGAACGAGCGATTATCAACAAGTCCTTCCAGAAAAAGACGATCAGCGAAACAATGGTACCAAGTTGAACAAGCACCAGGAAGGCGAACATCGCATCACCGGCCGGTATGCCAAACAAATATTGAGAGATCAACAAATGCGCCGTGGATGATACGGGGATAAATTCGGTCAAACCTTGTACGAGGCCGAGGAGAAAAGCGTGGATGAGGGTCATGGAATTAAGGGTGAATAGTATTTGGTGAATAGTATTTGGTGAATAGTAATTGGTGAATGGTAATTGGTGAATGATAATCGGTGAATAGTTGATCGAGAATGGAATGGTTAATGGTTTGTCGTGGTGTATTCATCTGGATTATCCAGGGGGTAGGGTTCTGCTCCTTCCCGAATAGTATAACCTGCCATTAATTCCCTTTCTCTTTGTTTCGAGCGCTTGAGATAGGCCATGCAGTTATTGAGTTGTTTCCCAATTGACTTTGAACCTCGGTCAACGAGCCGCGTGCAATGTAACAAAAGCGGACATTAACCATTATCCAGGATCCTTTTGATATTTCTATCCGCATTTCCATGCCATTGACTTAGCAGCTCAGGCGCACGAGATTCAAATGAGCCATCTGCGATATAAACTCTAATCTGTTCCATCAATCTTATTAATGCGCGCAGGTTATGAATCGAGAGAAGTGTACCCGCAAGTAATTCTTTTGCAGCAATCAAGTGACGGATATATGCGCGCGTAAAAGTTTGACAGGTATAGCAATCGCAGGTTTCATCCAGGGGGCTTGTATCGCGCGCAAAGACAGCATTCATCATGTTCAAGCGCCCTTGCGGGACAAATGCCGAATGATGACGCGCCAGGCGGGTTGGCAGGACACAATCGAATATATCCACGCCGCGTAACACGCCGTTGATGAGGTCTTCGGGTGTGCCCACACCCATTAGGTAGCGCGGCTTATTTTCCGGCAGTAACGGCAGGACAATATCCAAAATGTTGTGCATTTCTTCCTTTGTCTCCCCGACCGAGAGTCCGCCAATGGCGACACCCGGCGTCCCGAGAGAAGATATAAATCTCGCTGATTCAGCCCGCAGGTCCGCATTGACACCGCCCTGCACAATACCGAATAGCGCCTGGTCGGCGCGCGTCTTCGCTTTAACCGAACGTTCAGCCCAGCGATGAGTCCGATCCATGGCAATCTTGCTATATGCAAGATCATTGGGGTCGGAGCACTCATCGAATGCCATAATGATATCCGCGCCGAGGTTCTCTTGGATGGCGATCGACTTCTCAGGTGTGAAGCGATGCGTCGAACCGTCAATGTGACTCTTGAAGGTCACGCCGTCATCGTCAATCTTGCGCGTATTTGAAAGCGAGAAGACTTGAAATCCGCCTGAGTCGGTCAGCATGGGATCGTGCCACTGCATAAAATTATGCAACCCACCCAGATCACGCACAAGGTCATCGCCGGGGCGAAGATATAAATGATAGGTGTTGCTCAACACGAGCGAGGCATTGATACTTTTTAGATGTTCAGGCGTGAGGGTTTTAACTGTAGCTTGCGTACCCACAGGTGCGAAGACAGGCGTGATCAGATCACCGTGAGGAGTGGTGAAAATGCCAGTGCGGGCACGGTTGTTTTTAGCTGTGATGTCGAATTGGAACATGGGGGGATTATACTTTGTTCAAATCAAGGTGAGTTATAATCTTGAAAGAGCAAGGAGCAAATATGTTAACTACTTTACAAGGTGTCTATCGCAAGGGAAAGATCGTGCTGATGAACACTCCTTCTGATATTCCCGATGAAACCCCCGTAATTGTCACCTTCCTCGGCTTGGAAGGGATTGACTTGCGCACGCGTGGTATTGACGAAGAACAGGCCAGCGCCTTACGCACCCAACTTGCCGCTTTTACAGAAGAGTGGGACAGCCCTGAGATGAGTGTCTATGACAACTACGACGCGCATGCTTAAACGTGGCGATGTGGTTCTTGTGCTTTTCCCGCACTCTGATCTGCAAACTGCCAAACCCCGTCCTGCATTGATTGTGCAAACAGATAATCTCGAGAGTGATTTACCACAAGTCGTTGTGGCAATGATTACCAGCCGCTTGTTCCGTGCCAATCACCCCAGTCGCGTATTGCTTAAATTAGATTTGCCCGCTAGAAAAGGCTCAGGCTTGCTGACCGATTCGGTGGTAATGACCGATAATCTCGCTACCATTTCCGAGATTGCGATAGATCGCGTGATTGGGAAAATCCCGATGACAAAAGTAGACAAAGCGCTTAAACACACATTGGGGTTATGAAACGCACGGTCGTAAAACCTCACCGTTAATTCATAGACATAATCTTTACTAAAGAACTATTTGACCTCTTGCGAAAGTCGAAAGTAGGTCAGGGCTTGTAGCCTGACAACATTTGAAACCACCGACTTTGGCGGGTTAAAAACCCGCCCTACGAGTACTTATGCAAGAGAGCTATTTACCCACTTGAAAGATCACGAATTCAAAAGGCGCTCGAGAAAAACGCCATGGGGTTGACTCTGGAAAATGAAAAGAGTAATAACCTCCCTCGCCAACATCCGTGTTCATCGTACGGAGCCAGGTTGCGACAGGCGCTGGAATATCCAGCCGTTGTACCTCCCGCAATTGAGGCAGGAGCTGAGGGGAAATTTGTTGATTATTAATAAATGAGGGGACGACCAGAAAATCGCCAATCTGCAGGCGGCTATTTTGCGTATCATATTGAATCATGCCGGCTTTGATCGAATACCACTGCCAGCCCCAATGTCCTGTTTGATAAACACGGGCAGCCTGCGGCAGATCCTGGCGTATTTTATAAGCATATGTACGATAAAAATCGGCATAATAATAATCAGAAATAGCAAGCGAGACACCCAATACGGCCGTCAATCCGAAACTAATACACTCTCTTGAAACGACCATCCCATATTTTGAGAGATGGCGGCCGAGGATCAATAAGACCGCTGGCATCACCAAAAAAATATGTCTGATCGCTATAAATGGAGAAAACAGGATCGTGAACAAAAATGTGCCGAAAATCCATGATCCAATTATAAATTCCTGAACCATATCCGTTCCATTCCCCATCTTCCTGGCTTCAATTACATTCCGCTTAAGAATCACTAGAATATAGCCATTCAGAAAAACACCGGCGATAATAAAAACGATCCAATAGATAGCAATTTGGGTCTGATTCGAAAAAATCATATTAAGACCCAATGCCTCCCCGCTCGCCAAGGCGATTAACAGCACATTCCGATTCGCGGAATCATTTCGCTTTAGAGAGATGAAACTAAGCGCAAATGGCGAAACTGAACCCATGCCCGCAATCCAGGATATTGCCCTGACCAAAGCCTCCTGAAGGGTGAGATCTGGCGTGGGTCTGCCAAACAGGTGAATCGCCCCAAAATCCAAAAAATTAAACCACGACCAAATCGTCAATACAAGAACAGGGAACCCCAAACTCCAGAGGGCACGCCAATGACGGCGATACAATATCGAAATAATAAAAATCGGGAGCAGTACCAGGCTGGTGTATTTTGTTAAACATGCAATCGCGACTGCAACTGCGGCTAGCATATATTTTTTATGATCTTCTTTTTCAATGGACAATATCATCCAGAAGAATACCAGCCAAAAAGTAACTAGCGGAATGTCCACCATTAAATTTTGACCCGGTAAAAAGGAGGGGCTCAACGCAAAAAGACCGGTCAGGAACAATGGCTGACGGGTTTGAAAATCCGTTGCCAGCCTGTAAAAAACAATTATGGCTAATGCGCTGCATAAACCAATAAATAAATGTAAAACCACTACTGATTCGCCAAAGCCTTTAATCAATAATGCATAAACATATGGGATGAAAAGCGGCTGATTTAGATTAAAGACAGGTTCTGCTGTATCCTCCCAATTTATTACTTGCGACAGCGGGTGGAGTGGAGCGCGCAGAATCGCCTTTGCCATTTCCAAATACGCTGTATCATCTATCTGAACTGCCTTCGTTAGATTGACAGCGGCGGCAATCAATATGAACAAAGCCAAAACAATAAATTCCATAGAAGTCGGGGTTTTCTTCATCGTGTTTACATACCCTATTTCAACTTTCCGATCGTCATCGTCTTATATGAAAGGAACACAGGAGATTATCTTCGCATGGGCAAAATATATCACACTACTTAAAAGCTTAATCCATAATGCTTCATATCAATATTTTCCAAACTTAAGTCTAAGATTGCTTCCTGCGCCGTCCTCGGTGCAGGCTTGCCCGTAAAACCCCGCCGCGGATGGCGGCATGAGCCTATTAGAAATATTTCGATCGTGATTCTTAAACCAATTGCTTCTATATAAACAAGGGATCGGATAACCAAATTTTATTACGGGATTGATTATGATAAAATCCCAGCACGAAACAAAAGACGTCTTCCTGGGGGAGCATAGAGCTTTTGTGAATTTATTTATTTCGGAGAATCTAATTATGCCGCGACGGTCCCTTGCCCGTCTTTACAAAGACGAGTTCTCAAATTATTCGCTTGTCAAATTCCGGCAGGATCTACTGGCGGGTTTAACCGTCGCCGCAGTCGCGTTACCACTCGCGCTTGCATTCGGTGTCGCATCGGGAGCATCTGCCGCAGCTGGTTTGGTGACCGCCATTCTCGCGGGACTCATCATGGGCATCCTCGGCGGCGCGCCTTACCAGATCAGCGGGCCAACTGGTGCAATGTCTGCTGTGCTGATCGTTTTAGTTTCCCGCTACGGGCTGGAAGGCATCTGGTTCGCAGGTCTGCTCTCAGGCACACTCCTGCTCTTGATCGGTCTCATGCGCCTTGGCCGCTTCATTGCCTTCATTCCCGCGCCGGTTATCAGCGGTTTCACATCAGGCATTGCCCTTATTATTTTCATCGGTCAAATTGACAACTTGCTTGGTATAAAAACTCCGGCGACTGAGACGGCCGCTCAAAAATTTATTGGATACTTCAATAGCAGGTTTATCCCCGATCCGCACGCTTTCATTCTCGGACTTATCGTGATTGGGACGATGCTTTTCTGGCGCTCAAAATGGAATGCGCGATTCCCTGCTTCGCTGCTCGGTATTATTCTCGCTACACTTCTTAATTGGACTTTGGGTGGGTCGGTCGCAGTGATCGGCGCCATTCCAAAAACATTATTCCTCGATCAACACCTCAGCCTTTACAACATCCCCTGGTCAAATTTCTCCGAATTCATCGCACCGACATTGACGATTACCGCGCTTGGCGCTGTCGAATCATTATTGTGCGGCGCGGTCGGCTCCAACATGACCGGCATTCGCCTGCAAGCCAACCAGGAATTAATCGCTCAAGGTCTGGGTAACATGCTGATTCCCTTCTTCGGCGGAGTCCCTGCCACAGCTGCGATTGCCCGTTCCAGCGTAGGAATCAAATCCGGCGGACAGACTCGGTTGGTCAGTATCATCCACTCGGTTGGATTATTCCTTTCCATGTTCCTACTCGCACCCTTCATGGCGAAAATTCCTCAAGCAGCGTTAGCCGGGGTTTTGATGATCACCGCAGTACGCATGAATGACTGGAGCGCGATCAAATTTATGTTTGGAAAATTCTTCAAAACCGATATGATCGCCTTCTCCGTCACCATGCTGGCAACGATCGTTTTAGATCTAACACAAGCCATTATGATCGGTACGTTTCTTGCAGGCGCTGTCTTTTTGAACAAGATTGCCAGTATTGACATCCATGTTCAGGAAATTGATATTGAGCGACTCAAACAAAAAGGGATCGAAACTGAAGGCAGATGCAGGCATGTGCGCGTTGCATTCCTCACGGGGCCGCTCTTCTTCGCGGCGACGGGTCAATTTAATGAAGCCTTTCTGAATTTGGGAGAAACGCATGCGCTTATCCTTTCTATGCGCGCTGTATCCCTAATAGATACAGCGGGACTCGCAGCCATTCAGCATTTATTTGAACGCCTGCACAAACAAAACGGCATCCTGATGTTCTCAGGCATACATGAAAACGCGCGCAATATGATGGAACGCGGCGGCCTTGTAAAATTAATTGGTGAGGAAAATTTCTTTTGGTCCAGCGATCAGGCGATTGTCGAAGCTGAGAGGCGGAACTGTAAATTCTGTAAAGAGGAGTAAAGATAACAAATCTTTATGGTAATAAATGGGGAGAATTCAACTTAAAACTGGCGCTTTTTAGTCTTGACCGAAGAGCGCTAGTTTTCGAAAAGGCTTGAAAATATTGGATTTATTACATTTGATATTATAAAGATAACAGACAAATTCCGAAAGCTTTAAAAATAGGGTAAACAAATATATTTCTATGGAATATTATAAGCCGTCAACTCGAGGGTGATATTCGGGGCGCCACTCACGGCATTATCTGATTTCACCATTCCAACTCCCGGCGCGTACCACATTGTTGAAGTTGTGTTGACATTCGTCGGGATCTCTGTTCCATTCATCGTTATTGTGATGACAATATCGGTCTGACATTCAATGCGCAGCGCGTCAAATGTTCCAGCAGCGACTGTAACTGATTCAATTCCACCTGCCGTACAAGAATAGGAAGTCTGATTTTTAGATGGAATCACCACTTCATTAATGGTCACGGTGCCTTCAATCGTAATCTTCTGGGACCATGAATCACCTGAAATAATATTCGCCGGCATCGTGACACCCTCCATGGCGGTTGTCGTAAAGGACGAATCAATGGAACTACTTTGCACCTCCGCCGTGGTACCGCCATTTGGGTTAAGCGCAATCAATGTGCCTGCGTTACACTTCCATTCGCCGGACCGGGTAATACCTGAAGTAAAAATATCCTGGTCTAAAAACCCGTCAGCGTTGACTGAGCTGATGGAACGAGTAAAATCACCCGGTGCAGCTCCATTAAATTTATACGTCCAAAACGCGCCTGCAACCACCGGATAAAGCGGATTATTACAGGCAGCGCCTCCACTCCCACTTGAAGAAGCAGGGTTAGGAGTTGCTCCAATAGGATCAGGATCACTTCCAGAGGAATCTGCAGCGGGCAAACTGCAGGCAAACGATGCGATGATAAGAATAATCACAGACAAAACAGGGAATAGAATGTGGGAACGCATGAATAACTCTCCAATAATAATAGGCTTTTCAAATTGATCTATAGGAACAGTTTAACCCATAGTGGGATGAAAAAAAATAGTACATCTGGTTGATATAAGGTTGATAAATACTCAACCTGCTCCGCCGGACAGTAATATAATCCAGTCCGCGTCTAAAGCGAGCCAGGATGGGCGAATGGCTTTGATTCTGTCATATCACGATACCCTGCCTTCCCAACATTTTGAACTTTCTTCCATTACAATACACAAAAACAAAAGAGAGAAATAATCCATGTCCCTGCTTGATCATGCACCGAAATTTTCAACCGAAGATGCAAAAAAATTCGCGTATGACCTATTTGGCGTCAACGCGACTGTTCACATGCTTCCCAGCGAACGGGACCAAAATTTTATTTTAAATGATGAATCAAATGAGCGCCGTGTGCTAAAAATAGCAAATGCCACCGAAGACTTATCCATGCTTGAAGCTCAAAATCAAGTGATGAAGCATCTGGCAAAAAGTATTGACCTGTGTCCTGAAATTATGCCAACGAAAAATGGCAAAGAAATCGAAACCGTCATATCTGAAAATGGAACCCAGCACTATATCAGGCTGGTCACCTATTTGCCGGGCACACCGATGGGGAATATAAAATGGCATTCACCCAACTTAATGCTGAGCCTTGGACATAAACTTGGCGCATTAGATTCAGCGCTTCAAGGCTTTGATCATCCTGCTTTGCACCGCAATTTCCACTGGGACTTCGCCAACGGGTACCAAATGGTTCGCAATAATTTGGATCTTATCAAAGATGGAAGGTTGCACGATCTGGTCGATAAATTGATGATCGATTTTGAGCAAACCACAATGCCATTATTAAAAGACCTTCGCAAGAATATCATCTACAACGACGCGAATGATTACAATATTTTAGTTGGCGGCGGAAATGAGATTGACACGCGCAATCAAAGTGTGGTTGGCATGATCGACTTTGGCGACATGGTCTACAGTTTTACGGTCGGTGATCTCGCTATCGCAATTGCATATGCCATTCTCGATAAACCAGACCCGCTTGCCATCGCATCGCAGATTTTACGCGGTTATCACGAGACCTTTCCGTTGCATGAGAATGAACTCTCAATATTATACTCACTGATTATCCTGCGGTTGTGCATGAGCGTTTGCATTGGCGCTGAGCAGCAAAAGACCCAGCCTGAAAATCACTACCTCGGCATCAGTCAGCAGCCCATTCGAAACACACTGCCGAAACTTGCAAAGATCCATCCGCGTTTTGCTGAAGCCGTGTTCCGACATGTTTGCGGATTTGAACCTGTCCCCGCCAGCGTTGAAATTTCACAATGGATTAAAAATAACGCAAACACGTTCGCTCCAATTCTCAAAGACTTAAGCACAACCCCGCTTGTCGTATTCGACTTAAGTATTGGCAGTCCGCTTGTGGATGGGGATATTGCCCGGAATACAGAACCGTTTTTGACGCCGCGTTTACAACAAGTGATGCGTACTGCAAAAGCAAAAATTGGCGTCGGTCGTTATGATGAAGCGCGCTATCTGTATACAACTCCAATTTTTTCAACGGGCGAACTGTTAACCGATGAAGCGCGCACGATACATATCGGCCTGGATTTGTTCGCCGATGCAGGCACGTCCGTTTTTGCGCCTCTCGCGGGAAAAATTCACGCATTTGCAAATAATGCCGGCCCGCAGGATTATGGTCCCGTCATTATTCTCGAACATCAAGCAGATGCACAACCTTTTTATACTTTATACGGCCATCTCAGCGCGCAATCCTTGAAGAATATTAAAGTGGGTCAACTGATAGGTCAAGGCGATCAACTAGGCACTCTTGGAACTCCCGATGTAAATGGCGGCTGGACTCCGCATCTGCATTTCCAGATCATCATTGATCTGCTTGACCTCGACTGCGATTTTCCCGGTGTCGTACTTCCAAGTCAACGGGAGGTGTGGCAGCGGATCTGTCCCAGCCCGAACCTGATTCTCGGACTGCCGAATCAACTCTTCCCGACGGATGAACCGAGCAAGGCTGAGACATTATCCACCCGCAGGAAACGTCTCGGGGGCAGTCTCAGCATCGCATACAACGATCCAGTTAAGATCGTGCGCGGCTGGATGCAATATTTATTCGACGATGAAGGCCGCAAATATTTAGACTCGTATAATAATGTGGCACATGTGGGTCATGCGCATCCGCGTGTGGTTGAGGCGGCACGCGGACAAATTGGGGTGCTCAACACCAACACCCGTTACCTGCATGATTTTATTAATCAATATGCCGCGAAGTTAACCGCCCTGTTACCCGAACCGTTAAGCGTATGTTACTTTCTAAATTCAGCCAGCGAAGCCAACGAACTTGCATTAAGACTCGCGCGCACTTATACCCAACAACGAGACATGATCGTGCTCGAAGCGGCCTATCATGGAAATACGACTTCATTGGTTGATATCAGCCCGTATAAACACAATGGTCCGGGCGGCACAGGCACACCGGATTGGGTGCATACCGTGCCCATCCCGGATGTGTATCGCGGCATTTATAAAAGCACTGACCTGCAAGCGGGGGCAAAATA
>JANODZ010000582.1:0-6916 GCA_031412935.1 Anaerolineales bacterium | reverse complement strand
TTTCATGCTGCCGGCATCCGATCCGCTTTGCGATTCGGTCAGGGAGTATGCGCCAATCGCTTTGCCGGCTGCAATCGGAGTCATAAATTTTTTCTTTTGCAATGGCGGCATTATAAATAAGCAGCCGCGATGCCTCAATGCGGGTTTTCATATCTGCGATTTTGAATCCTGTTCCCTGGAATGCTCCGATCGGCTGACCAAACGCTTCGCGCTGACCCGCGTACTGGCGCGCGGCTTCGTAAGCCGCCTCGGCAATTCCAAGCGCTTGTGTCGCGATGCCGATCCGGCCCGCATCCAAAACGGTCATGGCGATCTTAAAGCCTTCACCTTCTGCGCCGAGTCTGTTTTCAACGGGTATACGGCAATCCTCAAAGATCAATTCGCTCGTCGCTGAAGCGCGGATACCGAGTTTTGGTTCTTTCTTGCCGCGAGTCAGCCCATTTGTTTTTCCATCCACAAGAAATGCGCTGACGCCTTTTTGCTTTTTATCAGGATCGGTCATCATAAAAACGACGAAATAATCCGCAACGGGTCCGCTGGTGACCCAGGATTTGGAACCGTTCAAGACATAAAAATCACCGTCGCGTCTGGCTAGGCATTTCATGCTGCCGGCATCCGATCCGCTTTGCGATTCGGTCAGGGAGTATGCGCCAATCGCTTTGCCGGCTGCAATCGGAGTCATAAATTTTTTCTTTTGGTCTTCCCTGCCAAATTTTAAAATCCCATGGCCATAAAGCGAACTATTGACAGACATAATTACGCCATGAGATGCATCCACTTTACAAATTTCCTCCAGCGCCAGTACAAAAGCCAGGGTACTCATGCCTGAGCCGCCATATTCCTCGGGGGTTTCGATTCCCATAAAACCGAGTTCGCCCATTTTGCTGATGGTGGCGTGCGGAAACTCGCCGCTTTCATCGAATTCCGCGGCGATCGGGGCGATCTCTTTTTGGGCGAAATCACGCGCCGCATCACGCAGCATCTTAAGCTCGTCATTAAGTGGATAGATGGGAAGATCGGCCATTAATTTTCTCCAGAATTTTGATTTTCAGATTATACCGCTTCGGAGCAGCCCGCGGAGTATAATGTAACATTCGGAAACTGGTGATTGACTTCTTGCCAGCGTTCAATATAATTACTGAACCAAGACTGTTCGTATCCAAATTCAAATCGCAGAGCAGGGATAATCACTTGAGAGGAGGAGGTACGGAAGATTTTTACATTCGTTTTGCCTGTTTTCTGATATTAACCCACGAAATAATTATAAGGAGAGAGTAATGAAAAAGATTGCTTTTAATTTGTTGGTGTTGCTTGTTTTAGCCAGTTTTGTTCTGTCGGCTTGCGGCGCCAAATCGACCACACCTGAAGGTGAAGTTGCGATCATTGCCTGGGCAGGATATATTGAAAACGGTTCAACCGACCCTGCCTACGATTGGGTGACCGAATTCGAAACAAAGACCAGTTGCAAAGTTACGGTGACGACCGCCGCTACTTCTGATGAAATGGTGACCTTGATGAATCAGGGTGGGTATGATCTCGTCACCGCTTCCGGGGATGCGTCCAACCGTTTAATAGCCGCCGGCAAGGTGCAAGAGATTGACCTCAGCCGCATCCCTTCATGGGGTACTGTTGACAAGCGTTTACAGGATGCTCCCTGGCACACTGTGGACGGCAAGCATTACGGCGTGCCTTATCAATGGGGACCGAATGTATTGATGTACAACACTGCAGTTTTCACCGAAGCCCCCACATCCTGGGATGTGACATTTGTTGAAATGAACCTGCCCGATGGCGCAAGCAATAAGGGACGTGTTCAAGCATATGACGGTCCGATCTACCTGGCCGATGCCGCGCTCTATTTGAAATTCCACAACCCGGAATTGGGAATTGAAAATCCTTATGATTTGAATCAAAAGCAGTTTGATGCGGTTGTGGCTTTGCTCACCGCTCAGCGCCCCCTTGTCAGCCGTTACTGGCATGACGCCTACGTCCAGATGGACGACTTCGTGAATGAAGGCGTGGTTGCGTCTGGCTCGTGGCCTTTCCAGGTAAACTTTATGGATGGCGTTTCCGTTTCCTCAACAGTGCCTCAGGAAGGCGCAACAGGTTGGGCGGACTCAACCATGATGCATGTGGATGCTCCTCACCCCAACTGCGCCTACTCGTGGATGGAATGGTCTCTCAACCCCAAACTCCAAGGTGATCTCGCTGGATGGTTTGGTTCTGTTCCCTCCGTGCCCGCCGCTTGTACTGGCAACGAAATGCTGACAGACGAAGGCTGCGCAACGAACGGCTTCGATAATTTTGAGAAGATCTGGTTCTGGCGCACTCCCACCGCCGCCTGCTCCACTGGCGCTGGTAATTGTATTCCCTATAGTAAATGGGTTGATGCCTATATTGGGATTATCAGTCAGTAATCCATAGTTTTTAGTACAGATATTCCATAAATGTTCGGGTGGGAGTACAATCCTGCCCGAACATTCTATATTGGAGATTTTTGCATGACCCACCCTGCCATACGATTTGAAAAGGTAAGCCGTCATTTTGGAGATGTTAAAGCAGTAGACGCTGTTGACCTGGAAATACGCGACGGCGAATTTTTTTCCATGCTGGGTCCTTCGGGTTCGGGCAAAACAACCTGCCTGCGCATGATTGCCGGCTTTGACCGTCCGACCTCTGGCGAGATATTTTTAGATGGGAAGGAAGTCTCCAGTTTGCCGCCATTTGAACGGGATGTGAACACAGTCTTTCAAGATTATGCTTTGTTCCCTCACATGACCATTGATGAAAATGTTGCCTATGGTTTGATGATCAAAGGGGTGCCGAAAGCCGAGCGCATAAAACGCGTTGATGAAATGCTTGACCTTGTACAATTACCTGGATATGGACAACGCAAACCCTCCCAGCTCTCAGGTGGACAACGTCAGCGCGTCGCACTTGCGCGGGCTTTGATCAACCACCCCAAGGTCTTGCTGCTCGATGAACCGCTCGGCGCATTAGACTTGAAATTGCGCCAGCAAATGCAGGTTGAATTAAAATCCATTCAAGAACGGGTGGGAATTACATTTATTTTTGTTACGCACGACCAGGATGAAGCGCTTACGATGAGTGACCGAATTGCCGTATTCAATCTAGGCAAGATCGAACAAATTGGGACTCCGTCAGAAGTTTATGAAAATCCCGCCACTTCGTTTGTCGCCGGATTTGTGGGTACATCCAATTTGATCAGCGGCGAAGCAGCCCAGCGGATCACGGGCTCTAAAAAAACATTTTCCATCCGCCCCGAAAAAATTTATCTGGAACCCAGTACCAATAAACCTTCAGAAAAAATGTTCTCGGCCGTTGGAACAATCCGTGATGTGGTTTACCTTGGTTTGTTTACCCGTTATCTTGTCAACCTTGAAGATGGAGTCGACCTGGTTGTGATCGAGCAGAATATTAATTCAACATCCATGGATGTGCTCAAGAAACGCGGAAAGAAAATCCGCTTATCCTGGAATAAGGAACACATCAGCCGTGTGGGCAATTAAGTTGAATCGCCTCTCCGCTTATTTTTTCCAACGCCCAAAGCTGGTGACACTGCTTTTGTTGTCCCTGCCCATGCTTTACATGCTGATTGTATATCTTGGGGCTTTGGTCTCCTTGCTGATTAATAGCTTTTATTCTCTTGAAGAATTTACTGGATTGGTCGTAAAAGAATTTACATTGAGCACGTATGCGCAATTATTGAAACCGACCAATCTTGGAATCTTCAGGCGCACAGCGGTCATGGCGATGGCTGTAACCCTTATGGATGCGATCATCGCTTTTCCGCTGGCTTATTACATTGCAAAATTTGCGTCAGCGCGATTAAGAACTTATCTTTATATTGCAGTTACTCTTCCATTATGGTCAAGTTACCTTGTTCGTGTGTATGCCTGGAAGTTGATACTTTCTAAAGAGGGGATTCTTTCCTGGTTCATTGACATATTTCAAATGAATTTCGTGTTGGATTGGGTGCTGTCAATTCCCGGCGTTGGCGGATCTTCGCTTTCGCTCTCGCCTTTGGGAATGTTCATTGCGTTCTGTTACATCTGGCTCCCTTACATGATCGTTCCGATTCAAACCGCATTGGAGCGCGTGCCCAACTCTTTGCTTGAAGCTTCCAGCGATCTTGGCGCAAGACCAGCTCAGACTTTTCGGAAAGTAATTCTTCCGCTTGCTTTCCCAGGAGTGGTGGCGGGTTCGATATTTACTTTTTCACTGACGATGGGAGATTTCATAGTTCCGCAGTCGCTGGGAAATTCACGCTTTTTCATCGGCCAGGCAGTTTATTCGCACCAGGGGACTGCGGGGAACATTCCTTTGGCTGCAGCATTCACCATGGGGCCAATTGTCATTATGATCGTTTATCTTTTGATCGCGCGTAAACTTGGAGCTTTTAATGCCCTCTAAAGCTCATGGCGAGAAAGCCTCACTCGGTATTACACTAGGTGCGATTGGAACTTTGTTGTTTCTGCATGTACCCTTGTGGATCATCTTTCTATACTCATTTACAACCGATGAATCTACGTATACTTTTCCATTACCGGGCTTTACCACCAAATGGTTTGGTGAAGCATTAAAACGCGCCGACCTTTTGGATGCGCTTACCCTTTCCTTAAAAGTTGCGACCTTATCCACGATAGCCGCGCTTATCCTTGGTACATTGGCGGCCGCTGCTGTTTATCGGAATAATTTCTTCGGGCGCGATACGGTTTCATTTTTGCTTGTCTTGCCCATCGCTTTGCCGGGTATTGTGACGGGTATCGCGCTCCGTTCAGCGATTGCTTCAATGTCCATTCCATTTTCTTTTTGGACGATAATTATCGGGCACGCCACCTTCTGTATCGTGGTTGTGTACAATAATGTGCTTGCGCGTTTTCGGCGTATGTCTTCCTCTCAGATCGAAGCCTCCATGGATCTTGGCGCAAACTCTTTTCAAACATTTCGTTATATAATTTTGCCAAATATCGCAACCGCTTTGCTCGCAGGCGGCATGCTCGCATTCGCGCTTTCGTTTGATGAAGTGATCGTTACAACCTTCACAGCCGGGCAGCAATCCACGCTGCCCATCTGGATTTTCAGTCAACTCGTCCGTCCGCGTGATCGGCCGATAACGAATGTGGTGGCGACGATCGTGATCCTCATTACATTCCTGCCGATATTCTTTGCGCAAAAAATATCCGCCGAATCTTCCGATACCGAAGGCGACTCGAAATAATATTTCTTCAATGAACAAAAACTAGCGGTTAGTCGCAAGCCTGCCGCTAGTTTTTGTTTCTCTTGTATAATCCTGATATGATTAATTCCTCTTTTTCCTACCTTAACTCAAAATGCGAAGCGCGCGACCACGCTGAAGGCGGATGCGGAGTCTTTACAAATTTTAGTATTTCAAAAGGCGAACTGGTCTCTTTGTGGGGCGGACGAATTGTCCGAAAAGAGGAGTTGAACTCATCCATGCCGCGTTTTACACAACGCGCGCTTCAAGTGGACGAGGGCATTTATTTACTCACCACCGAAGAAAAAGAACCCAATGACTGCTTTAATCATTCATGCGACCCCAATTTAGGACTTTTCGGCCAAATCGGATTAGTGGCCTTGCGTAATATTAATTCAGGCGAAGAGTTGGCGTTCGATTACGCCATGTCTGACGGCGAAGCCTATGATGAATTTGACTGTGCCTGTGGCTCGTCAAATTGCCGAAGGAAAATTACGGGGGATGATTGGAAACTCCCCGAGTTGCGAAATAAATATAAAGGGTATTTCTCCCCTTATATCGCCAGGCGGATTGAATTTTTAACCAAATGAAAATATCCTTTCCATTTCGAATATATTTAATTGCTTTAATTCTGCGGTTGATTCCGATCCTCCTCACCCGCGGACTCGGTATTGGACTCGATGATATGTTTCAATATGACATGCTGGCGAGGAGTATCTCATCCGCCAATGGCTTTCGCTGGTATGCGCAGGATGATTTGAAGATGCTCGCGCCTTATATTGATTTTGATTTGAGTACTGCGAAAGATTATGATCCCCAGTATGGGATATATACTTCTTTTCGCGCACCTTTATACCCTGCCTTTCTTGCCTTAGTATATTTTTTCAGCGGACCAGGTTTCTCGCGTTTCCTTTTTGCGCGCTTGACCCAGGCTGTATTATTGGGCGCGGCACTCGCGCCACTGACGTATTATTCGGCAAAACATCTTTCAATATTTTCCTATCCTTCAAAGTTGAAGGATGAATTGGAATATAAATTAGAAAAAGCAGCTCAAGCCTCCGCCTGGATCGTTGCGTGTTATCCCATGCTGCTTGTCTATCCATTAGGATTGGGAACAGAAAACCTATTTTTCATTCTACTTCTTGCTTCTTTCCTCTTTCTTCTCAAATCCATCAAGCAGCCCACAAAAATAAATTTGATTCTTTCTGGTTTCTTCCTCGCGCTCACCGCCCTGACACGTTCCGTCATCCTGCTTTTTGCCGGGATGGCTATTTTGTACCTGATCTACTTGCATCGCAGGAAAGCGTTGTGGGTCGGAATCGTGTTTATGCTTGTAATAACGCCCTGGGTGATTCGTAATTCACTTTTACATAACAAGCTCACAGGCATTGAGTCATCCATGGGGTATAACCTGTATCTCGGGTATCATCCGCTGGGGAATGGTTCGTTCATGTTTGGTCCCTCACTGGATTTGCTGACCATCATGGATGATTCCGAGCGCGATCAGGTGGGTATACAAAAAGCGATATCTTTTATTAAAGAACAACCGCAGCGATTTATTCCACTCACCCTCGATCGCCTCGGTTTTTTCTTTGGATTGGAAAAACGGGTATTGATGTATTTCTATTCAAACAACCTGGTCGGATATATTTCAAAACCGGCTTTGCTTGTACTCTC
>JANODZ010000581.1:0-10287 GCA_031412935.1 Anaerolineales bacterium | reverse complement strand
CTTCCGCCTTTATGCTTTGGTACAATAAAGGATATGGACTTACGACGGTTTGGGTGCACCAGAAAAAATTATTGCAATTGGTTTTTGATATTTATGTGGATGACGACCTCTTGCGTCTCCGCTTCAAGGCTGGCGGCTGGTCCCGTTTCTTCGCTCATTTCAACCCCGACACCGTTTCAACCCCAATCTGAATCTACTGTCCTCCTGAATCCAGCGTTGACTTTGCAGGTTAACCCAACATATACTCCCTACCCAACTCAAAATGTTCCTCTCGAAAATTTGCTTCCGCCCATTTTGATGGATCCGCTCGTCAATGGAAGTTCGGTGGATGTAAATTCACTTAATATCAATAACCCGCTGACAGGTTTGCCGGTCAGCGATCCGTCCCTTTTGGCGCGCAGGCCAATCGTCATTAAAATTGCAAATTCGCCCGATTACGTCCGTCCGCAGTCCGGGTTGACTCTGGCTGATGTGGTCTTTGAATATTATATAGAATGGGGCGATACTCGATTCATTGCTGTGATGTACGGCAACGATTCTCCGATGGTGGGTCCTGTGCGCTCGGGACGTTATTTCGACGAACATATTACACGTATGTACAGCGCCTTCCTTGCTTTTAAGGGAGCCGATCCACGCGAGCTTTCATACCTTGAAAGCAGTACTTTAAATGATTTTCTTATTATCGTTTATAGTTTCAACAGTAATTGTCCCCCGGTTGCGATTGGTCCGCAAAAAAGGGATAGTTATAATAATGCTTTCTTTAATACAACCAAGTGGGCGGATTGCGCTGCCAAAAAAGGACTTGATAACTCAAGGCAATCGCTGCGGGGCGGATTCTTCTCGGAGGAGGTACCCGTAGATAATTTGAATGCAGAACGTATATTTAATTTTTATTCCGGCTATAACTACAGCTACTGGGAATATGATCCTCCCACGCATAAATACTTCCGCTTTCAGGAAGCGAATGATTTGGTCAAAAAAAAGACTGAAGCCTACGCGCCTCTGATCGATTTTCAAACAGGTTTGCCGGTAACGACTGATAATGTAGTTACCTTGTATGTGCCGCATACTTTTGGAAATCAGTATGATGCGCAGGATCAGGTTTATCACATCGACCTGCTTGATTCTGGAGATGCATTTGTTTTCCGTGACGGAATTGAGATTCCTGCCCGTTGGGTTCGCACGGATGTAAACCAACCTCTCCTGCTCACGACTCTCTCCGGAGCCCCCATTTATCTGCGCCCTGGCCGTACTTTTTACGAGGTAATGGGCGTTAATTCTACATATACGCAGGATGGGAAGGATTGGCATTTTGTGTTTCAAACTCCTTAAGTTTTGCGCCGAGTTGCGTGGGATAATAGTTAATAAAACCAGAATTTTTTCTTCCCGGAGTACCTATGACTCTTGACCCCGTTTTTCTAAGCAGCATAACCCTGGTGTTGACAGCATTTGGCGGCGCATTTCTGGCCGCATTGTGGATCAGCCTCGTCGTTTGGACCTATCGTGACATTAAAGCACGCGCCCGAGATCCATTGGTGCAAACTCTCGCGGCATTACTTGTAGCAGTATTAAATTTACCCGGAGTGTTGGTTTATATTATCCTTCGCCCACCACGGACTTTGGAAGAGGAATATCAACGAACGCTGGAGGAGGAAGCCCTGCTTCAAGCATTGGAAGACCTTCCACTTTGTCCCGGATGCGAACGACGTGTAAAAGAAGATTGGCAGATTTGTCCGAACTGTCACACAAAGTTAAAGAAGGCTTGCCATAATTGTTCGGAGTTCATGGAATTACCCTGGAACATCTGCCCATTTTGCGGCGTGCCTGCACCCGGTATGCGTTTGGAATCCACCAGCTTGGATGATGCTTTTCGAGGCCTGAAATTGGATGGTGAACAGGGTGATGTGAAGGTAGATTCAATATAGATTAAATTTGCTTTCTGGCCACAAATGACAGGAATTGAAAAATTTTTCCATCTTAAAATAATGCTCTATTAAGACGGGCATTAAAATGTGATTTAACACCCATGTCTACCTGAAATGAAAATAGATTCCATTATTCTTTATCATCTTTCCATGCCGCTTGTCTCGCCGTTTGAGACTTCATTTGGGCGTGAAACCGATCGCGAATGTATTTTGGTGGAAATCCAGTCCGAAGGAATTACCGGGTATGGAGAATGTGTGCCTTCCCGTGACCCTGGCTATAGCTATGAGACGACGGGCACAGCCTGGCATGTTCTAAAGGATTTCATTGCGCCGCTCTTACTTGGCAGTGATATGAAAAACGCGCCAGACTTTCAAGCGCGTGTCTCTCGAATTCGCGGCCATCATCTTGCGAAAGCGGGTGTGGAAATGGCATTATGGGATCTGTTCGGCAAGCGTGCGGGCAGGTCATTACGCGAGTTACTGGGCGGCTTACGTAAAAAGGTTGAGGTGGGTGTTTCCATCGGCATCCAGAAATCAACCCAGGAATTGGTGCAAAGCGCTTCAGATTATCTGACGCAGGGTTATGCGCGGGTAAAAATCAAGATCAAGCCCGGCAGAGATGTTGTGGATGCTGCTGCTGTTCGTAAAGAATTCCCAAATTTACAATTGCAAGTGGATGCAAATTCTGCATACGCGTTGGAAGATGTAAAAATACTAAAACCGCTCGATGATCTGAATTTACTGTTGATCGAGCAGCCGCTGTTCGAAGATGATATTTGGGATCATCATAAATTACAGGCGCAATTTCAAACCCCTATTTGTTTGGATGAAAGCATCGTCTCTCCGCGCCATGCGCGCTACGCCCTTGAAATGAATGCCTGCCGTGTGATCAACATTAAGGCCGGCCGACTCGGCGGGTTGAGTCAAGCTGTACTCGTGCATGACCTTTGCAGCGAAAATTCAATGCCGGTTTGGTGCGGAGGGATGTTGGAAACCGGCATTGGGCGCGCGTCCAATCTTGCGCTGGCCTCACTGCCAAACTTTTTATTGCCCGGCGACATTTCAGCCTCGAACCGTTATTATGAGCGTGATATTACAAACGAGCGCTTCATATTAAATTCCGATTCGACCATAGATGTGCCGCAAGGCGCAGGACTTGGGGTAACGATTGACCTAAATGGATTAAGAAAATTTACGCTCGCCAGCTTGACCCTCAAACATAATTTGTGATTGTGTATTAAATATGCATTGATCCAGGGTTAATAAGGTACCAGGCTACTGCTGCGCTCATTCCTGAAAATATTCAATATCATTGCAGCATCATAATTAATGATAACTGTATTGAAGTTATCCTGAATTAAAGGGGAATTGTTTCATATAATACCAATGGATATAGATGCACTTTATTCGGATTTTTGAAAAAACCCGAAAATATTTTTCACCATGTCAAAATTTGATATTATTTTTTCACGCAAGCTGGAGCAGGGTGGTTACAAGATTACGCGCTTTGGTTTTCTTTCCATTAGCATTCTCTCCCTCGTTGCCTGTCAGCCAACTTTGTGGGGTGCGCCTCCTCCTCCTCCCACGTTTGCCGCGCCTACCTCTTCTGCTACTTTTCAAATCCCGACCCTTGCAGCCACGATCACGCCGGTACCTCCTACAGCGGCTCCAACACCAATTGTATTAAATGCGGCACAAGTATCAACAAGCCCGGCTACACCATTACTATTGGGTGAGAAATTTAAATCCTGGGGATTTCAAGTATTGGCTGCCAGTCAGCCTTCTTCAAATTTATATCTTGATGTAGTACAGACTTCTGTAGGCGCGCGGCATGTTTCCAACTGGACTTATGCACTCGTTGCCCCCTTCCCGACCTTGATTGACAATGTTACAACACAGGAATTACTTGCGGTTTGGAGCGGCGCTTCATTTGGACCGTTTACTGGTATTCCCATTCTGATGGAAGAATCTACGCTGGTGACATTTACCGCCCTCTGGGGCGCACCTGCTCAAGGAGCGGTTCGAGTGGTTGAGGCTGATAAATTACTCGATACTGCCTGGAGTGAGATGCCTGCCTGGGCGATCATATCTTTTGAACAAATCGAACCAAAGTGGAAAGTATTGATGATCGATGACCAATCGCCAATTCAAAAAGGATTTGATCCGATTATTTATCCATTATCTGTCAGCTATCGATTGATGTGTGTAGATCAATGCCAGCTCCCTGGAGGATTGGATTTCTCGTTTCAAAACCGCGACCCAAACAAGTTGACAACCGTGATCATGACCGGCGTAACCGCAATGGTGCGCGCCACTGCGAAGACGATGGATGCGAAAGGCATTTTATATCCGGGCGAAGTAATTCGCGATATGATGCGCGAGGCTGATATAACCCATATTAATAACGAAGTTCCATTTTATGGAGGCTGCCCAAACCCGGACCCAAAGCAACAACGTCAAATATTCTGCAGCGCCCCCAGGTATATAGAACTTATCACGGATATGGGGACAGATGTAGTGGAACTTTCCGGCGATCATTTTGCCGATTACAAATCCATCGCCATGTATGAGACGCTTGAAATTTACAAGAAATACAACCTGTTATATTATGGCGGGGGATACAATGTTGAAGATGGCCGAAAACCGTTATTGATGGAAGTGAACGGCAATAAGATCATGTTCATCGGCTGCAATTTCAAGACGGTTTATGCCAGCGCTACAGATACTGTGCCGGGAGCTGTACCCTGCGACTTTGATTATATGACGGAACAGATTGAGTATTATCGTTCACAGGGATATATGCCAATCTCCACCTACCAATACCATGAATTTTATTCTCCGGAAGCCCGTCCGCAGCAAATGGTGGATTTCCGCCGCATGGCCGAAGCCGGCGCAGTGATCGTCAGCGGCAGTCAGGCGCATGTGCCGCAAGTGATGGAATTCTATAATGGCTCATTTATCCATTATGGGTTGGGCAACTTGTTCTTCGATCAGATCTCGGAAAAAGGACCGCACTTGACAGAACGTGAATTCATTGATCGTCACGTCTTTTATGATGGCAGATATCTTGGCGTGGAATTGATCACCACATGGCTTACTGATTTTGCGCGCCCGCGTTATATGACCGAAGCCGAACGCGTTAAATTTTTAACCGAATATTTCGCTAAAAGCGGCTGGGAATTTTTGCAAGCCGGGCAATAGGATATATATAATAACCTCAAGATGGATAGGATGTGATCGCAACCTGAAAATAGGCGCGCCTAGCGCCTATTTTGTTTTATGTGTAGAATGCTCTGTCTATCCTTTAACCCATGAGACACTAAATGAAAAGATTTCTTGTATACTTTTTATGCATTGCAATTCTCGCAGCTTGCGCTCCCGCCACAGAATTACCGCTCGAGATTGTCGTGCCATCCCCAAGCGCAACCAACACTCCCATGCCAGACGCATTGTGGGTCCACCCGGCTGTTCCGCCGGCGCTATTTGATCTTACAAAAGAATGGGGAATTCCATTAACTGATATTCCGGCGCTCGCCACGCATAAGCTGGATATTTCCACTTCAGGTTCCTTGTGGATTTATGCTCTGGTTGCGCCATTTCCCACGGTGACAGATGGCGTGGCGTATTCAGAATTAATTTCCATCTGGAATAACTCTCCGGCGGCGCCGATAGCTGGGCCTGGCGTTCTAATGGCACGATCAACCCTGAGCGCATTAACTGCCATTTGGGGTGAGCCAGCTGCCGGCGTAGTGAGAGTCGTACCGCCGCAGGAGATAATAGATACAGCGTGGAGGGATTCAGATTGGGCGATCATCCCATTTGAAGACATCCAGCCCAAATGGAAAGTGTTAAGCGTGGACGGTCAATCTCCGATCCATAAGGATTTTAATGCGGATGCCTACCCATTGAAAATTTATTTTTCATTATCGTCTGATTCTTTTACGCTGCCCGCATCGAACCGCGAACCGTCGAAATTTGCCACCCTGATATTAACGGGCGTTACCGCGCTGGTACGCGCAACTGCGGCGACGATGGAAATGCGGGGGATTACTTTTCCCGGCTCATTAATTGGAGACTGGCTGCGTGAAGCGGATGTGACGCATATCAGCAACGAAGTGACGTTTGATAAGGATTGCCCGTTTCCAAACCCGGGTTACCAGAATTTTATTTTATGCAGTGATCCAAAATATATGGAATTGCTGCTATCTGTGGGAGTGGACGTGGTGGAGTTGACAGGTGATCACCTCCGTGATCGCGGCGCAACTGCATTGGTTGAAACCCTTGATATCTATAAGAAAAATAACCTGCCGTATTATGGCGGCGGAGCAAATGCCGAAGAAGCCCGACAGCCGGTCTTGATGGAAGTGAATGGAAATAAGATCGCATTCATGGGTTGTAATGGAAAGCGTGCAGGGAAATATCCAAAAGCGGGCGCCGCCAGCCCCGGCCCGGCCTTATGTGATGATGATTATTTTGGAAAACAAATTAGTGAATTAAAAAAGCAGGGTTATATTATTATTTTTACTTTTCAGCACGAAGAGTGTTATGCTCCGAGCCCGTGTTACACACACGAAGAAAGCTTTCGCAGGGCAGCCGATGAAGGCGCATCAATTGTCAGCGGCAGTCAGGCGCATTATCCGCAGATCATGGAGTTTTACGGGGATTCATTTATTCATTACGGCCTGGGAAATTTATTTTTCGATCAGATGACATATATTCTTCCAAACGGTGAAGTCATCGATGAAACCCGCCGTGAATTCTTGGACCACCATGTATTTTATGACGGTCATTACCTCGGCATGGAATTGTTGACCGCCGTTCTGGAAGATTATTCCCGTCCGCGCCCAATGACAGAATCTGAACGGACTGCGTTCTTATCTGAATACTTTTATTACAGTGGTTGGATTCCCTCGCCAATAACAATACTTCCGCAGCCAACGGTCACGCTCACCCCAATTGCATTGCCGTAAATGTAATCAAGGGAATAAGCTGGTGGAGAGCAAAATTTGAGAGTAACTAAACGCAGGGAGATAGCATGTCGTTGCGAGCCCGATAGGGCGAAGCAATCCCCAATTTTACGGGAGATTGCTCACCGCACTGGCGTACGGCGCAAGTGTCGGCGGAAAAGCACGCCTCGCAATGACATTGAGCTTTAGCACTTCACGATTAGGTACTCCCCAAAATTTAATCAAAATAAATATTCAAATCCGAGCAATCGAATCGATTTCCGCAATTGGGACAGCTTACTTTGCAATTACTTTCCCGCATTTTGGTTCCGCAGCGATCGCAGATCCATATTTTTTTCTCATTCCATTCCACTGCCATGAACGAGGTTGTATCGAACCCATTAATATTTTCCCTGCCCAGTCTTCGGACTTCCTTGATCACACTCTCAAGATCGTTTCTTAATTTCCCAACTTGAATTCCTCTGCAAATCGATGGCCAATCCTTTAGCCATTTTATACAACGCTCGTAGACCTTGACCGCGCCGTCGTAGTTTCCGCGTCTGATGTGTAAATAAACGACCGCAGCCTGTAAAATGCCGCGATACAAATTACGTACCCCGCCTTTTTCCTCGCGCCAGGCATCTTCCAATGCTTCATGCGCCTCAAAGAAATTTTTAGTGTTAAATAATTTCAAGCCCTCAATTGCTTTTGGATGTACTCTGCCATTGCAATCATTGCTCATTTCATTCACTAATTACCAATTACCAGAAGGGTTTCGGTAGTATATCATGCGCCTTTCTTTCAAATGGTAAAATACAGTCACGATGCAGAGACGATTTAATGATAAGCGCTGGGGAATAGCTCTGGCTTTTCTTGCGCTGGGCGCATTGGTATTGCTTGTCGGCGCGATTAAAACCATGAATTTTCATCCTGCACAACGGATAGGCGCATCCGACTCAACTGCTGGCTCAATTGATCTTTCAACTGTGGCCGTGTTGCTGACAGATGCTGCGGAAGTCCCGTTTTGGAGGCAGGTTACGTTTTGGGGTGGATTGTTCCTGATCGTGCTTTTGATCGGCACATTACTTTCTCCAGAGTTACGCAAAAAATTGATCAAGGCATTTATAAGATTTGCCTCATTCACAATTATATTTCTTTATTTAATCAAAAATAACCCCGATATTTTAACTGGTTTATTATTGAAATTCCCGGTTCTCGGCGAACCGGGTAATGTCTCTGCGGGACAGGGGATCGCTCCACCTGTTTTTCAACCCCCTCAGATCCCATCCCTTTTGTCTTTTCTTGTTACTTTTAGTTTAATCCTTTTAGGAGTTGTTTTGATTTGGGTTATTAATCGATGGTGGGTCAGGCAAAAAGGATCGCTGTTAGCGCGCCCGCCCTTAAAAGACATAGCGGATATTGCCCGCTTGTCATTAAAAAATTTAGAAGCGGGTCAGGATTCAAATGACACAATTATTCAATGTTATGACCGAATGAGTAATATAGTGAATGCGAAGCGCGGCTTGCAGAGGGAATACTCAACGACGCCAACCGAATTTGCCTCACACCTTGAGCGCGCAGGCTTGCCGCGTGAACCAGTTGCCCGGCTCACTCGTTTATTTGAATCTGTGCGCTATGGGTTCCGGGCAACTGGTCCGCGTGAGATCGATGAGGCGCGAACCTGCCTGGCCTCCATCATAAAGTATTGCGGAGAGGCGTCGTGATCCCGCGTCGTTTAATGATAGTGATTGTTGTGGCGGCTTTTATTTTTTCGTTTTTATTGCGAGACGCGATTCTAGAGATGGTCATCCTGCCTCTGGCTTATCTTTGGTGGCTTTTCAAGTTGTATTATCGGGCAGTGCCGCAATTAATCCTGTGGGTATTTCTGGTTCTTGCGGTCTTTGCTTCGATGTTCAGGCTCGTTCCGATAAAGATGTTTTTATGGCGCACCCGAAAAATAGAACCGAAACCGGCAGCGGGTCCGATCGAAAACCTTTCTCATTGGATCAAGAAATCACCGCACGGCATTTATTACAAATGGCTGATCGCAAATCGGCTGGGCAAGCTGGCGCGCGAATTGCTGGATCAACGTGAAGGCCGCTCACGAAAAAATTTTACGCGGCTCAGCGGTAAAAATTGGAATCCAACCGCCGAAGTAGATTCTTATCTGGAGACGGGCTTGAATGGCTCATTCGCAGATTTTCCTCAGCCTCAATGGTGGAAGAAAAAGCCAACGCGGCTGGATCTTGATCCGCAAAAAGTTATAGATTTTCTTGAACAAGAGATGGAGAGCGCTCATGGCAGAGATCGGTAAGGCATCTGAGTTAAGCAAGCAGGTGATCGATGAAGTGGAGCGGGCGGTGGTTGGCAAGCGCAGTTTGCTTGAAATGATCATGGCTGCTGTGTTGGCTGGTGGACATGTCTTGTTGGAAGATTATCCCGGACTCGGCAAAACATTGATCGCGCGCAGTTTCGCCTCAGCACTCGGTTTGGATTTTAAGCGGATTCAATTCACTCCGGATCTTTTGCCCGCAGATATTACAGGCGGTTATATTTTCAACCGCGCTGAAAATAAATTTGAGTTGCGAAAGGGTCCTGTCTTCACCAATATTTTACTCGCCGATGAGATCAACCGCGCCTCACCCAAAACACAATCTGCTTTGTTGGAAGCCATGCAAGAAAGTCAGGTGACGATGGAAGGGGAGAGCCTCAAACTGCCCGACCCTTTTGTCGTGCTAGCCACGCAAAATCCAATTGAATATGAAGGAACATTTCCATTGCCCGAGGCGCAGCTGGATCGATTTATGGTGAAGCTCAGTGTGGGTTATCCTGACCTTGAAGAAGAAAAAGAAATATTGAAACGCCGTCGTTTACGTAAACAGGATGAACTTACGCTTAAGCAGATTACCAAGCCAAAACAATTGCTTGAAATGCGCGCCGCTCTTGAGACAGTGCATGTGGATTCTGACCTTGAGGGGTACATCTCGGCCTTGGTACACGCCACGCGCACCGATCGCCGTGTGGCCGTGGGAGCCAGTCCGCGCGGATCTTTGGCATTTCTCAAAATGGCGCGTGCGCATGCCGTGCTTGCAGGTCGTGATTTTGTTTTGCCAGATGATGTCAAACACTTCGCTGTGCCGGTACTGAGTCACCGCCTTTTGCTGCAGCCCGAATATTGGATGTCGAAACAAGCCAATGGCGATGTCATTCGCGATGTATTATCCAGTACGCCCGTGCCAGTATTACGTTAAATCATGAATATGCCGCAATGACGTAGGGTAATCCAATGTACCGTTCCATGTTCCTATCCGCGCTCATTTATGGTTTATTGCTCGCAGGGTTGATCACCTTGCGCGGTGAATTCCTCGCGCTTGCAATTCCATTCATGCTTTATTTATTGATTGGGTTTTGGAACG
>JANODZ010000580.1:0-10385 GCA_031412935.1 Anaerolineales bacterium | reverse complement strand
CGCGCACCTTAAAATTTTTTATTTGGATAATCTAAAAAATCTTTTTAAGTTAACTGTAGATGTATTGCGTAATTCAGTCCGATTTAGTTGTTTAATTGCGTACTGATGTCCGCACTCCGTGTTATTTCTTCTTCCACTTCTTCATCGGTAGAACAAAGTCATATGGATATTCTGCGAGCGTTTCCATCTTTCCATCGGGGCGGACCCAAAGCGTATCTTCAATGCGGAAGCCCATGCCTTTTTCTGGATAATACAACCCGGGTTCAGAGGTAATGACCACGCCCGGTGCAAGCCGGTGATCATCCCCATTCAATAAACTACTAAACGGGCGCTCGTGAATATTAAGTCCCACGCCATGGCCGAGACCATGAACATAGCCTTCAACAGGCGATTTGGTATGAAGTGGAGTTTTATGCCCTTTTGATTCAAAATACTCACAAACCATCTGCTGATAATTTCTGAAAGGCGCGTTCAAGTCAAAGTTCTCATTTAATTTGTCGTAAATTTCTTTAACCTGATCAAAGAGCTCCTGCGCTTCGGGGGCGGCGTAGCCCAAACTCCAGGTGCGGGTGAAATCGTAATAATATCCACCGCCTGCTTCGGCTGGATAAATATCAAATACTATCGTTTGACCCAGTTTCATCAGATCCGTTGGAGTGCCTGCGGAATGCGGTACTCCTGCATCACGCCCGAGCGCAAAAATAAAGCCGGATGGCAATTCCGCGCCGTGCTCTGCCACCCATAAACGAATCTTCGAATGTACATCTCCCACTGTCAGAGCGGAGCCGTCTTGATTCAAAAGAACTTCGTCATCACGCACATTGCAGGAGGTTAGGAAATTCGCGACCTTGCCGACCACATCGGTGGTGATCTGTCCCATTTTGCGGATGCGCGCCACTTCAGCTTCATCCTTTGTTTCCATGGCGCGCATGAAAATTGAATCTTCACGCGCTTCACCTACAAATTCAATATTCGGCATTAATTTCTGTAGATGCGAAAGCATGCCAAATATTGCGCTAAGGTCATATGTTCCATATATACCCACACGTCCCGAGTTAACTTGCACATCCTTGAGCATCAATTCAGAGCGCATTGCTCCAGCCAGCAAACCATCTTTGTTCGCTTTTTTGATCAACTCTTCGTAATCATATTTGCTGTATGGAATTAATTTCAGCCCGCTTTTTGCGGCTTCATCCCGCTCCATGTCACCATGAAATAAAACCGCATCATTACCTCGCTTCTTAACTAAAGTAGCGTGGCTAACATGTCCGCCGCCGGTTAGGTAAGTCATGGGCGGGTTGTGTTCGGCATTTCCGAACACAATAATCGCATCCAAATTCCTGATTTGCATAAGAGCATCAAAATCTGATTTCATAGTTTTCCTTTTATAATGAAAAGTCTTTAACGCGAAAGTCGCGAATGGAGCGAATTTACGCGAATTTTTATTTTTCTTTATTACGCGAATTCCGCATTAGAAGCTCGCCTGATAAGATGTTACTTTCTTCTGTTTCGTATTGACGACACGCGCAACTTGCAAACGACCTGCGCCAAAATTAATCACTATTGCCAGCTGCAATCCTGCTGCTTTTAAATATGCTAAAGCCTGTTGTTTATGAATAGCTGCAATATCTGAGGCGGCTTTCAACTCCAATATTACGCGCTCGTCAACAACCAAATCAAGTTTGTGAAAGCCCACGTTTACTTCTTGAAAAAATACATCTACCCGTTTTTGTTGTTCGGGGACGTGTCCATATTTTTTCAGTACAACGATCATGGCTTCTTCATAAATATCCTCGGCAAAACCAGGACCAAGTCCATTAAACACTTCATATGCCGCTTTCACAATTAAATACGACAAATCTTTTTCAACAATATCATCCATAAAGATATAAACCTTTCGCGCTTTTCGCCTCTTTCGCGTAATTCGCGTTAAAGGCCTTTTTGAAAATCATTAAACACATTTTTCAACCCAACCAACAGCGCGCCTTCCTGTTCTGGTAAAACAGTGCGCGGATCGAGCAATACTTTATCGTTTGATGTGCGCGCGATGATGGGCGGATTTTGCGCACGCAATCTTTTCAAAAACTTATCCGCTGACTTTACAGAAAGCGACAATAACAACGTTGGGAAAGATTCGCCAGGCAGGCTGCCTCCGCCCACAGTGGACTCACCCTCCACAACCTCACCCTGCCCCAATTCCTGCATCCACGCGTCCACCCGGCCTTTGATCTGTTTCGGCGTTAGAGACATCATCTTCAAAATGGGAATCTCCCGCTCCGCTTCATCTTTGAGGTAATGCAACAATGTGGCAGTCACTCCCGCAAGGCAGGCTTTATCCGCGCGGACAGCGCGTGCAAGTGGATGTTTCTTTATCTTTTCGATCAAGTCTTTTTTGCCAATGATAATGCCCGCCTGCGGACCACCGAGCAATTTATCGCCGGAGAAGCAGACCACGTCCACACCCGCCGCGAGGGACTCTTGAACTGTTGGTTCGTGCGCAAGTCCATATTTTGCGGTATCCATTAATGCGCCCGAGCCCAGGTCATCTACAACAAATACACCTGCTTTATGTGCGAGTTCCACAATATCTTTAAGTTCGGGTTCTTCAGTAAAACCAATAACCTTAAAATTGGATGGATGCACACGCATCACGAGCGAACCTTTACCCTGCAGGGCTTCTTCATAATCACGCAAGTGGACTTTGTTCGTCGTGCCCACTTCGATCAATTTCGCGCCAGATTGCTTCATCACATCCGGAATGCGGAATCCGCCGCCGATCTCCACCAATTGCGAACGTGAAATGACAACATGTTTCCGGTTTGCCAAAGCGGATAAGACAAGCAAAACTGCCGAGGCGTTGTTGTTGACAATCATCGCAGATTCTGTACCTGTCAGTTTTTGCAACACAGATTCGGCGTGGATAAGACGCGATCCGCGCGCACCTTTGTCAAGATCATATTCCAGGGTGGAGTATCCACGTGAGACTGCATCCATGGCGCGGATGGTTGCATCGCTTAAGGGTGCCCGTCCTAAATTTGTGTGCAGAATGACTCCCGTTGCGTTAATGATTGGGATGAGAGTCGGTTTGACCCATAAGGTTAGGAGGGAGTCTGTTTGGGCGAGGATCAGGTCATGGAGCGGCAGAACGGTTATTTCTCCGGAAGAGAAGCGGGCGCGTATTTTATCCAGCGTCTCACGGATGGCAGTCAACGCCAAAGGTCTGCCAAAACGGGCGATCAATTCAGCAGCCGTTTGCGTTTGCAATAATTCTTCAACTGATGGAAGGCTACGCAGGGTCATCATCAAGGATCACTGGAGGACGTCGATTTGCCTTTTCACGCAAGCGGATAAAATATTCGGTGGCGATCAAACTGCCCGCGAGTCCGAGAATTACATCAAGGGTAACCAGGCGTCCCAATTGAAGCCATGCGAGCGTGGCGCCGTATACACCCACCCACAATGCCTGGCGCACAATGACATTTGATTCGGCTGAAGGTTGAGAGGGAAAACGAAGATGCAGAAAATAAACAAGCGGCAACGCGCTGCCGCTGAGCGCCATGATGATCAGCACGAAAAACCCCCAGCGCGACCAGACAAAGGGCAGGGAAAAATAAAATAATGCGGCGATCCCGCCCCAGCCAATGAGGATAAGTGCGAGCGTTGAAGATAAATAATTTCGAAAAGAGTATGCTTGGAAAGTCATTGAGTGAATTATACTTTAGACTTTATCGGTACTAGCAAAAACAATTGTTTTATCCGCAGACACTTGCACCTAGAGCCAGTGCAGGTGTTACCTGGATTTTCGCCGATTTGCCTTTTGAAAATTTCAAATCTGCATTATCTGCCAAATCTGTGGATTATTTCGGATAATATCTTTTGGAAAAGTAAGTGGAAAGCAGGAACATCCCGCAAAAAGGAAGGAGTGAAACCATGGACGTTTCAGATGCTATTCGATTAAAGCGCGCAGTGAGAAAGTTTCAAGATAGGTCATTGCCCGATGATGTATCTCATGCCATACTGAATTCAGGACGCAGGGCGCAATCCGCGAAGAATAATCAGGCCTGGCAATTCATTGCAATACAGGATAAATCAATTTTGAAAAAGCTGTCGCAATGCGGCGAATGGGCGGGACATATCGCAGGCGCAGCCTTATGCGTTGCCATTCTTACGCCTGATCCCAAAGAGAAATTTCAGATCATGTTTGACGCAGGGCAAGCCGCGGCATTTATGCAGCTTGCCGCATGGGAACTGGGAGTCGGTTCATGTCCTGCATCCATTTATGAAGCGGAGAAGGCGCGCGGGATATTGGGCTTCCCTGCTGAATGGCATTTGCGGGTTGCGTTGTCGTTTGGGTATGCGGCGGATGAGGAAATAATATTCGCTACGCCAAAAAAGGGCGGAAGAATGCCGCTGGACAAGGTGGTGCATTGGGAGAGGTGGTAATTTACAGCACAATATCCTCCAGTTCAATTTCAACACCAACAGTGAGACATCGTTAGAAAGCAAAACGGGCAGCCTGCATTTCAAAGGCTGCCCGTTTCTTTAATGATAACAATTAATCATTTATTCCATGTCCGCCTACGACCCTTAACTCTGATCCATCTGGCGCTCCGCCCATAAAAGGCATTGCTTCTGCGATCAAAGACTTAACCCGTTCATCCTTGAGCGAGGCATCATGACCTTCCTTACTATCCCAAATTTCAAAAACCCAAACACAGGCTTCGTCAGCAATATCTTCATTAACAATATATGCGTGACACCCAGGGAATTGACCTGCAATAATAGCGGCGCGTAACAGGATTTCAACCAACGCAGACCGTTTCCCATCTTGAGCGATAAGTTTTCCAGTCATGGCATACATATTAATTTAATTTTCTCCTTCCAATTAAAAATCGTCCTGCCAGGGTGAAACATCCACACCAGCAGGACGATGTCCAGGATCATTTAATGATTGGCATGGTTCATACTTGTATATAATGCTAGTACATTTCCAGTTGGGTCTTGAAAAACGCCAAACCAACCCATACCGGGAATCTCAGCCTTTTGACGAAGTATCTTTCCTCCGAGTTTTTCTACCTTCATCAAATCGACTTCGATGTCGTCGCTATCAATGTAAACCAACACCTGCCCGGCTGGGTTTTCGGCAGAGACCTCGGGAAAACCGCCGCCCGACCCGTCAGCGGCTTCCCACATCGTGTATTTCATCGCAGGGACGTGTTCGAGTTTCCAACCAAACAAGGTTTCGTAAAACTTGCCTGCACCTTCCACATTTAAAGCAGGGATCTCAACATGGACAACATTTCGCTTGGACATAACATTCTCCTTTTGATAAATTGGATAACGGTAATCCATTTTAGAACATAAGTTCTAAAATGTCAAGCCCCAGATATGCGGATTTATTGTATTCGTCCAGCGGGTATGCCGAAGTAAAAAATGCGCCTGCTATTTTCCGTACTTTTTTAATATACCAAGAAAAATTTCCTTGTCATCCGGCATGATTTCCATTATTTGAAAACCAACATGATATAAGTTTGGCTCTATCTCATCCATTTTGCACCATTTTGATCGTCCGATAAAAATAATGAAAGGTTTATCTCCGAGGTCGGGGGTAAGTTCAACGCGCAGGTAGTAATCCTTCTGCGGTGGATGCGCCACCGTAGTGTCCAATTGAAATCCGGTTGCACTCACCTCAACCAGATGGCCAAGTATTTCATGCGTATCATCATCTGAGATGCGCAAATAATAATCAAATTTCTTTCTGGGAATAGTCCGCCGTTCAGCCATTAATGCTCTCCTTATAAAACTAAATCATTTTTTATAGTAATACTACAATTAGATCAAATTATATTTATTGTAAATATAATTTTTCATTGTTCATATTAATAACAGGGTGTTGAAATTATTAAAAACAAAACTAAAAAACAGTGGGGTATGGGTTATTCAAAATCCCGCAAATCATGCCTGAAGAGTGTCCTGCCGCGTTGTACATTCGACGTATGAAATTTTCAATCACTGAATTCTGGGTGGATGATGATCCTTCTTCGTAAATATTATAGATGGCGCAGGGGTGATTTACAGTTTTCCAAAAGCCACACCTTTATAGTCCCATCCGCAGGCAGTCACAGCCTCCTGGATCGGCTTTTTGATCTCACTGGTGCTGAAGCGGTAATTGTAAACCACACCGGGCTTCAGCTCTTCGGTGAACGCATACGCCGCGCCAAACTCGACCGAGGTCATTTGCCCCTGAAATTTTGAAGCTGAAATTGAAAGGGATGGCAAACCAGCGCGCCATTCGACAATAAATTCCTCATCCTTGCCGCGGACCTGGTGTTTTGCAGACTCAAATTTCATATAGATGCGGAAGACTTTTGTGAGATTAGCTTTTGCAAAGAGCTCAACCCATTTCGCATCCACAATTTTCCATTCGGCGATCAAATCCACATTTTGAGATGCGCCGTCAATGATCTGATACGGGGCAGTTTCACGATTGAGAGACAGCAAACTCTGGCGAACCTCATCTACAGATAATACAGGTGTGTTTTTATCTGATTTCTTACCGAAGCCAAAGAGACCCATTATATTTTCTCCTTACGTAGAGGCGCAAAAGATGAAGACCTTGTTATTATACAACCGAATATTGGCGCATTCATGGCTAGTATTGTAATTGTATTGCGGATTTTCATTCCCCCGAATGGGGGAGATTTGAAAATATAACAGAGTGATATAATGCCGACTAACAATGATCCTTTTTCAGGCAATATTCCCTGTGACCGAAGATTTAAGAAGTGTCAACTACATCGCCGAGCCTGATAACCAATTTTCATATCCAGCCGGTGTCATGGCAAGGTTTTTTGAACCAGCACGCCAATCCGCCATAATGAATTATGTATGGAACATTATCCATCCTATTTAGGAGAACTGAATGATGAGAAAAAATAAGATCTTGTATTCCTTCCTCGCGTTAACCATTGCGATTCTTGGGTGCAACCTGCCAGCCGCTCAATCCTCTTCAGATATTGCGGGGGTTGATTTGCCGGCAACAGCAACCAATACTTTCGTGCCCGGCGAGCCTACATTTACAGTTGTCCCTTCAGCAACTGGCGCGCCTATTATTCCAACGGCAACTCCCTGCTCACCCACGATCACAGCCAATTCACCCGTCAATGTCCGTACAGGTCCCGGCACTGTATATCCTTCGATTGATGCGCTCAATACCGGCGTCGCGGCCTCAGTCAATGGAAGGAATAGTGATGGTACCTGGTGGAATATCAACCGGCCAACCGGGGGTGGAACTGGATGGGTCGCCGCCAGCGTTGTGACTTCAAATTGTATCCCCGCCACGTTGGCCATTATCGCCGCTCCTCCGACGCCTTTGCCTGCAAGTGGTACCTGCAAAGATAGTTACGTTTGGAGGAAAATCCGCTCGAACGATAAAGTATGCGTAACGCCCGCCTCGAAGGCGCAGGCTGATTCTGATAACGCGGCAGCTGCCTCGCGTTTAGCAACCAGCACGTATGGACCAGACACTTGCGAATCGGGTTATGTTTGGCGGGATGCGTTTGCTGGTGATCATGTATGTGTAATTCCTGCAACCCGTAGTCAGGCTGCAGCAGATAATGTCGCGGCCGCCTCTCGTTGGGTTGTCGGACCGTATGGTCCCCACACATGCATTGCGGGATTTGTCTGGCGCGAGGCAACCGGCAGCGCTTCTGATGATGTTTGCGTGGAAGGCTCTGTGCGAAACCAGGCGGCAGCCGATAATGCTGCAGCTGCATCTCATGTAGTTGGCCCTGATGAATGTATTGCCGGGTATGTTTGGCGTGAGGCGTTCTCCGGAGACAAAGTTTGCGTCACTCCTGCGGTGAAATCGCAAACAGCCACAGATAATGCAGCTGCGCCCAGCCATACCTGGCCGTAGAACTTAATCGATATCAAGCTTTTCCAGAAAAGCGGATGAGGTAGTTTAAACACTTCATCCGCTTTTTTTTATTTATTCTGCGAGAGATGACCATTAATTCTATAAGGATTGAAACCCATGCCCGCAGATTTTTCCTATTTTTATAGGTTTTAACTATAATCAATTTTGCATTCATTCCCCCTTTTGGGGGAGATGCGAATATTGATCAGAATGATAAAATGCAAGCACCTAAATCATCTAAATTAAGGAGTATCAAAAATGGATCCATTCAGCATATTCAGTATTTTTGGCTCTGGCTTGATTTCTATTATTACATTTTTATGCATTTGTGTTGCCACTGTTGTTCCGTTAGGCGCGGCGGGATTTTTTCTGTTCCGTATGTTTAAAAATACGAATCAAAATAGCGGTCTGGTTAAGAGCGGTGTTTCTGCTCCTGCAGTTATTATTGGCGTACAGGATACAGGGGTCACAATGAATGAAAGTCCGCAGGTGCGCCTTACGCTTCAGGTCACCCCGGCAGACCGCCCCCCATTTCAGGCGCTTGCGACTACTTTCGTTGGCCGGCTGCAGATCGGTATGATCACACCCGGTGCGTCAGTCATGGTCCGTTTTGACCCAAATGACATCACAAAAGTCGCCATCGAATCCCTTGGCGGAGGATCCCCGGCAAATTCGGGCAATGTTGCAGCGATCCAAGCTGCCATGCAACAACAGGATCAATACTACGAACAGCTTCGGAAAACGGGCGAAGAGGCGAAGGCGAAAATTTTAACTGTTACCGATATGAATATTCGAGTGGATGGCGGCGGCTCAATGCTACGCTTTACATTTGAAGTTACGCCAAAGATTGGCGAACCCTTCAATGCTGAGACTCAATCTGCCATCGCAGATGCTTCGCGTGAAAAATATTCTGCAGGCAAAATGGTTTATGTTCGTTATGACCCAAACAACAAAGCCCAGGTCGCACTGGACCGTGCGGCTTGATTCAACCAATAAATAAAATATTAAAAAGGGACGCAGCCTGTGCTGCGTCCCTTTTTAATACAGTAAAATATATTACCAATCACCTGATGGAGTATCTATGGCAAAACTCATCCCAGCCGCTGAGCGCATTGTCCGCGCGCGCGCGTTAATTCAAAAGGCGCGCGAGTTGCCCAGCCCGCCAGAAAGCGGACGCAATGACTTTTCGTATATCGCAAATATAAAAGACTTGCTGCGCCAGGCGCGGGACATGGTCAAATTCATTAGCATGACACCCAGCGCATCCAATGAAATAAAAGAAGAGGTCAGGCGTATATATCAGGAAGCCGAACAGGCAGATCGAGAGATTCTGCAATGATGCGCCTCGAAGGCCGGAAAAGGTTGTAAAATAGAGGCGGGCAAGAATAATTTATCGATTCTTTCAAATCAAAAAGAGGCGCATTATGAACAACCAGGAAATTGACAAACTGCTCGAAAAATTAAATAAAGAGATCGAAGGAATTCAACCCGACGACGAAAAGGGACAGGCGCTTCTGCGTGAGCTCTCGGCAGACATTCGGGAATTGCTCGAACATGCCGAATCGAAACAACCCGCACCTTCGATGATGGAACGGATAGAAACTTCGATCGATCATTTTGAGGTCACGCATCCTGATCTCACTGCCGCGCTTTCCAGTTTGTTCTCAATTCTGAGCAACGCGGGAATATAAAATGTTTTTCAAAAAAGGCATCCGAGATCGGGTGCCTTTTTTGTTTAACTGCCGGTGATACAATCCAATCATCACATCACTGGAGATTGAATGAAACCACCTCTTCTACGCGGTCGTTATTTCCGCATCGTTGTTTTTTTCGCGGGCGTCATCATCCGCTTTATCTATTGGGAATTGATTCTTCGCAAGATCGGTTTTCGGCAACTTGCAAAACGCACGCGCTCTGATCGTTTTCGCCGTGAGGCGGTCCGCTTCCGCGCGCTGGCATTGCGCATGGGCGGTGTAATGATCAAGGTCGGGCAGTTTCTTTCTTCGCGCCTCGATGTGCTCCCGCCTGAGATCACCGACACCCTCGCAGACTTGCAGGATGAAGTCCCCGCCGAAACTTTTACAGATATACGTCAACTGGCTGAGCAGGAACTTGGCGCCTCGTTGGCGGAGAAATTTGAATGGTTTGATGAGAAGCCTCTCGCAGCGGCGTCACTAGGCCAGGTGCACAGGGCCAGATTGAAGGACAGCGAGGATGCGGGCTTTGTAAACGTCGTGGTAAAAGTTCAGCGCCCCGGTATCGCATCCATCGTAACCGTTGACCTGTCAGCGTTAAAGAGAGTGGGCGCCTGGCTGATGTATTACCGGCCCGTACGTGAACATGCGGATGTGCCGGCCTTGTTACGCGAGTTTTCGGCATCGGTAAATTAAGAAATTGATTATCAAAAGGAAGCGGGGAATGCAGAAACATTTTTTGAAAATTTCAAAGATGACAAATCGGTGAATGT
>JANODZ010000579.1:0-18993 GCA_031412935.1 Anaerolineales bacterium | reverse complement strand
GAAAAAATAGCCGTGACAGGGATTCCAAATTTTGACAATCTGAAATCCATACAAAACAACAGTTTCCCTTTTCATGGGTATGTTCTCGCGGCAACCTCCCCCCTGCGAGAAACCTTCCGCTACGATGATCGGCGGGCGTTCATTCGTAAATGCAGTGCAATCGCAGGAGAACGGAACCTGATCTTTAAACTGCATCCATTGGAAGATACCCAGAGAGCGATTCGAGAGATCCATGAGCATGCACCTGGCGCCATTGTTTTTGCCTATGGTGATCTTAATCACATGATCGCGAACGCAGAGGCGGTCATTACCCAGCAATCCACCTGCACATTTGTAGCGATCGCTTTGGGCAAGGAAGTTCACACCAATCTAAATGTCGAGAACTTGAAACAGTTAATGCCCATTCAAAATGGAGGCGCCTCCGCGGAACATATTGCGCAGATCTGCACACGCATCCTGCTTACTCCCATGGAATTGTTGCAGAAAACACATCTGGGAACACGCACCCGCCTTAAACGAGAAAAAGTGGATGCGTATTAATCTTACAAATTTGTTTACCAGTTGTTAACTGGTTCTTAAGTCACTTTTATTAAAATAGATGTATGATCGGGATATAGAAATGGAGAGCGCATGGAAACAATTTTATCTTCGGTCATTTTTGTATCCATGGTTTTTGTCTTCGGCTTGGATGCCAGCCGCAAACGCCGCGACTTCCTAAAGAAACACAAACGCGCTTAATTCATTTTCTTCTCCTCCTCCTTGTGCCTCCTTGAGGCAGCTACCCGCCTGATGAGCGGGTAGTTTTTTGTTAACGCAACGCTAAAACAGCCTTGACCACTCCTTAATGGGCAGCAGGTAGACTTACGATCGAAATAAGGAGAAGAAATGGGACTTGCAGATTTACATTTACACACAATTTATAGTTATGACGGCACAGCATCGCTGTCTGCCGTTTTGAGCCGTGCAAAACAATTGGGGCTGGATGTGATTGCCATTACCGATCATGATGAGATTAGGGGCGCACTCAAGGCGATGGAGATCGCTTCAAACTACGGCGTGGAAGTGATTCCCGCAATTGAAATCACCACCGCTGACGGTGATCTCTTAGCCTTGTTCATCACTGAAAAAGTGGATGCGGGTCTCTCGTTGATTGACACAGTTATGCGGGTGCGCGCACTCGGCGGCGTGTGCATTGCTCCGCATCCGATGGCGGGCGGCATGGGAATGAAGAGTCTGAGCGCCCGTACTATTTTAAAAGCGCTGCGCAACCCACTTGTGACTGAAACTTTGATCGGTATTGAAACTTATAACGCCACTGCGCTGGACAGGATGAGCAATCATTACGCACGTATTCTGGCTAATCAATTGGATATTGCCCAGGTAGGAAATAGTGACGCGCACGTTGTGGATGCGATCGGCCTCGGCGCAACTGAATTTGAAGGCAGTAACGCGGCAGATTTACTGATCGCTTTGAAAAATAAAACAACCAAAGTCCGCAAGCAGAAAGAGTGGAGTGCGTTCAAAATCTTGAGCAGTTGGGGATTCCGTTATTTAGAAAGCACTTTCGTTCGTTTGGGCGCAATCGCTCATGCATAATAAAAGGAATAAATAGAAAATGAAGAATATTTTAGTGACAAACGACGATGGCGTTCTCGCACCCGGGCTTTTGGCTCTGGCACAGGAAATGCGTCAACTCGGTAAAGTAACCATCCTTGCACCGGACCGTAACTGGTCTGGCGGCGGCCATGTAAAAACATTGGACCGCGCACTGCGCATGCGCGAGTTTCATCTTGAAGATGGAACACAGGCATTTGGAAGCGATGGGGCGCCGTCTGATTGTGTGTCGCTGGCAATGCTCGGATATTTCAAAGAGAAATTTGATCTGGTGGTCTCAGGCATTAACGTCGGCGCAAACCTTGGCCATGATGTCACCTATTCAGGAACCGTTACCGCAGCGATGGAAGCCGTGATTGCGGGTGTGCCTGGCATTGCAGTTTCACTCGAAGTGCCAGAAGGACTTGTCGGCCCGATTGATTTTCGACCTGCCGCAAATGCCGCTCGCATCGCTGTTGAAAATGTGATCGCCAATGGCTTGCCGGCCGATACTTTATTAAACGTCAATGTGCCTTTTCTGAAAGCGGAGGATATTCACGGCTTTCGCATCACACGTCAGGGACTGCGCGTGTATCACAGCCGCCTCGACGAACGGGTTGATCCACGCGGACGCCCCTATTACTGGATCGGGGGCGACGCGCCGACGGGCGTCTCAGAATCAGGGACAGATGTCGGGGCGTTGGCTGCGGGGTTTGTCTCCGTTACACCGCTGCAATTAGACTTGACAGCTTATCGCGCCATTTCCGACCTGAATACATGGAAATGGCATTCTCAACCTTTTGAATTATCGTTGCTCACGAATTCAATTGTCGCCACAGAATAAGCGTGATATTCATCATGGCAGGTTGGTGACGCTGGTATTTGACAGCGTCTTTGTTTGGCTTATACTATATTCATAATCTTGAATATAGGTGTTTGAACATGGATGTTTACGAAACCCAAAGTAACTTTCTAAAAGCCATTTCCCATTCGGCCCGCCTGGCAATTCTTGATATTCTGCGGGATGGAGAGCAATGTGTTTGTCACATGGAAGCGACCTTGAACTTACGGCAGGCATATATCTCTCAACAGTTGATGGTCTTAAAGCAGGCAGAACTGGTGGACTCCCGCCGTGATGGTTTGAACCTGTATTATCGCGTGATAAAGCCAGAGGTGTTCACCGTGCTGGAAACGATCAGATCGCTAACAGGCATTCCCTCAAAACCGCCCAAACATAAACATGCCAACACAGATTGTCCATGCCCGAAATGCAGCATTGAAATAACCACACTGACTACAAGTTTCGCTCTTATTCAACCAAACAAATGAGGAAATATTTATGAAGAAAGTTTTATTTCTATGCACTGGCAACTCCTGCCGCTCACAAATGGCGGAGGCAATTATCAACGCGCGGCTTGGTGATACATGGCAGGCTGTCAGTGCAGGGACAAAACCTGCGGGTTATGTCCATCTCAAGGCGTTGGAAGCGCTATCAGAAATCGGGATCCAGCATGAAGGCCGCTCGAAGCTCGCGGATGAATTCAAGGGCGTGGATTTTGATTTAGTCGTCACAGTCTGCGATTCGGCAGCGGTGGAATGTCCCGTTTGGCCCGGGAAAGGAAAACGCGTACATCATAGTTTTCCCGACCCTGCATTAACAGACGACATCAATGACTTCCGCAAAGTGCGCGATGATATTGAGCGTGAGATGACCAAATTACTTTCAGATTATTAAATCATCTTATACATGGACTCGTGATTCCCTCCCAAAAGAACATCGGGACGATGTGAGCGGAGCGACACTTGCACCCCGCTGCCGCGAAGCGTGCAGTGCAGGTGAGGGTCTCTATTGTTGAAATACGAGATTCTTCGCTCCGCTCAGAATGACACTACACAAGGCGAAATATTACCACCTGGAGCGATGATGACAAAAGAAGACGGCACTACCAAAAAACTTTCCACCCTCGACCGCTATCTGACGTTGTGGATTTTCCTTGCAATGGCAATTGGCGTGGCGATCGGTTATCTCTTTCCCAAAGCTGTTGCTAATTTCAACACAATTGTTTCTGTGGGTACAACCAATATTCCGATTGCAATCGGTCTTATTCTGATGATGTACCCGCCGCTGGCAAAGGTCCATTACGATGAATTGGGGGATGTCTTTCGTAATTGGAAAATTCTAAGTTTGTCGCTTATTCAAAACTGGGTCATTGGCCCGATCTTGATGTTCGTGCTTGCCATCATCTTTTTACGCGGCTATCCCGAATATATGACGGGACTGATTCTGATCGGCCTCGCGCGCTGTATTGCCATGGTCATCGTCTGGAATGAACTCGCGAAAGGGGATACCGAATACGCGGCGGGACTGGTGGCTTTCAACAGTGTTTTTCAGGTTCTGTTCTACAGCCTATACGCCTATGTCTTCATCACAGTTTTGCCAACCTGGTTCGGGTTGACGGGTAATATCGTCAACATCACCATTAGCGAGATCGCGAAAAGCGTATTTATTTATCTTGGCATTCCATTCATTGCAGGCTTTCTAACTCGCTTTTTCCTGGTGCGTGCCAAAGGCAGGGATTGGTATCACAAGAAATTTGTACCCAAGATCAGCCCGCTGACATTGATCGCCCTGCTCTTTACCATCGTCGTGATGTTCAGTCTTAAAGGTGAATTAATTATTCAAATCCCCGCGGATGTAGTACGGATCACCATTCCATTATTAATTTATTTTGTGGTCATGTTCCTGGTCAGTTTCTTCATGGGTAAATCCATCGGTGCCGATTATTCCAAGACCGCCACACTGGCATTCACAGCCGCCAGCAATAATTTTGAACTGGCAATTGCAGTGGCAGTCGGCGTGTTTGGAATTAACAGCGGCGCGGCTTTCGCTGCGGTGATCGGTCCATTGATCGAAGTGCCGGTGATGATCGGGCTGGTTAATGTGGCCTTTTGGCTGCAACGACGACTATATACGAACCATTGATTTCACAGCAACGACATGACAACTAAACCATGACAGGTCAGGTTGAATAAACCCGACCTGTTTTTTCTTAACAAAACGTTAACCTGTTCTTCCCTTGCCATTAAGAGCGGATGGGTATCATCCTATCGTTGTATAAAACTTATTAAGGAGAAAAAGAAATGTCAAAAATTGTTCGTTCATTATTGTTTGTAGTAGTGGCCATGAGCCTCTTACTCGCCGCATGTGGCGCCCAGGTTGCGGAACCCACAGCCACAGAAGCACCCGTTGTCGTTGAACCAACTGTCGCCCCGACAGAAGACCCGATGGCAATGTATGCCCCTGACGCGGTCAGCGGCGACATCATTACTGCAGGATCATCCACCGTCTTCCCTCTTTCAGAGCGTATGTCTGAACTCTTCCAACAGGAAGGCTACACTGGCAACATCACCGTTGACAGTATCGGCACTGGCGGCGGTTTCGAACGCTTCTGCAAGACCGGTGAAAGCGATATTGCAAATGCTTCCCGTGCGATCAAGGATAGCGAAGCCGAACTTTGCGCGGCTCTTGCTACCCCTCGCGAACCAATCGGCTTCGTCGTTGCAACTGATGCTTTGGCCGTAGTTGTGAGTTCAGAGAATGATTTCGTCACGGCCCTCACCAAGGAACAACTTGGCAAGATATTCGCAGGCCAGTTCACCAAATGGAATGAAGTTGACGCTGCCTATCCAGCCGAATCCATCGTAGTGTACAGCCCAGGCGCAGACAGCGGCACCTTTGATTATTTCAATGAAGCTGTTGTTGCTCCCATCACAGTCAATGCAGATGGTAAAGCAGATAAAACCCTCGGTAAAGAAGCTATGCTTGGTCTCGCAGGCGCGCAATTCTCAGAAGATGACAACGTGCTCGTTCAAGGCGTGGAAGGTTCCAAATACGCCATTGGTTACTTTGGTTTTGCTTACTTCAATGAAAATCAGGGCAAGTTAAAGGCTGTGGCTGTTGAAGGTGTTGAACCGTCTGAAGCGACTGTCCTCGATAAAACCTATCCTCTTTCCCGCCCACTTTTTCTTTATACAACGGCTGAGATCATGAAAGAGAAACCACAGGTTGCCGCTTTCATTTACTTCTATCTGAACAATGTAAATAATGAAGTCATTGACGTTGGTTACTTCAACGCTACTGAGGCTGAGGCGCAAGCAGCCATGGACGCCTGGATGAATGCAACAAGCAAATAAGAAATAAAAAATAGTATACTGGGCTGGACTCTACAAAAAGTGAGTCCAGCCCAGTCGTGCTGTAAAAGGCAAAATGAAACAAGAAAACATAACCATGGAAGATCAAAACTTTCGTCCACTTGATTTAAAAAAGAAAATGCGTTTTGGTGAAAGTGTGATCCAAAGCCTGCTGTTCCTTGCAGGATTTTTGTCCATTTTCATCACCCTCGCCATCGTATACGAATTGGGGAAGGAGGCATTGCTCTTTTTCGGAAATCCTGATGTCACCTTTGCAAAATTTTTTGCTACAACAGTATGGTCACCAGGAATTGGAAAGTTTGGAATATGGCCGCTGGTGACTTCTACGCTCATTACCAGTTTTATTGCGATATTTGTTTCGCTGCCTCTTGGGCTGGCAGCTGCTTTGTTTCTAAGTGAATATGCCTCCCCGAAAGCACGCTCCACGTTAAAACCCATCCTAGAGATTCTCGCCGGCATCCCAACTGTTGTGTACGGATATTTCGCCCTGCTATTTATGACTCCTTTGCTGCAGAAGATATTCGGTGACGGCACTGTCGAAGTCTATAACATGGCATCCGCCGGGATTGTGATGGGAATCATGATCCTGCCGTTGATCTCATCCATGAGCGAGGATGCATTAAGTGCAGTGCCGCGCGCGCTGCGCGAAGGCGCATATGCCATGGGCGCAACAAAATATGAAACCAGTTTGCAGGTCGTCCTGCCTGCCGGGCTTTCAGGTATCGGCGCGGCAATAATTATCGGCATCTCGCGCGCAGTTGGCGAAACCATGATCGTGGCCGTGGCCGCGGGCTCAGGCCCAAATTTCACTTTTAACCCATTCAAGGCTGCTGAAACCATGACAGGTCATATTGCCCGCATCAGCGGCGGCGACTTGAGTTACAACTCCATTGATTACACCAGCCTCTTCGCGATTGCGTTGATGCTGTTTCTTGTCACTTTGGTATTGAATCTCATCAGCGAAGCAATCATTAACAGATTTCGCCAGAGGTACGAATGAATCCAAACCACGATCATTACCCCGAAGGCGAATCCTTTCGCCAATCTTTAACAGTCCGCTATCGTATCGCATCCATCTGGCAGGGACTATTCTTTACTGCATTATTAATAGCCTTCTTAAGTCTTAGCGCGCTGCTCTACAACGTAATAGATGGCGCATTTGGTTATGTGGCATACGAATACAAGAATGATCCAGCTGAATTCACCACGAAGCCGCTGGATGATTTGAACCGGGAGGAATTGCTGGCTCTTCTCAAAACAAATATTTCCTCTGGCGCCTACAACAAGTTGAATAACGAAAAAATAATGGAGAAACGTTCAAAGTCAGAGTTATACACATTGGTTTTGGAACGAATCATACAAATTGACACGATCAAGACCTGGTCGATGACCGACTCCATTTTTCGAGGTAGTGAGGTCAAAGCCGAGGTTGCGGAAAAATATCCGCAAGCAAAACTGGAATTCCGCTCGTGGCTTACGCCTGTATTCCTCACGACGCCCATGTCCTCCAAAGCGGAGTTCGCAGGCGTCCGCACCGCCATTCTCGGCTCACTGTGGATGGTGGGAATCGCCATTCTTTTCGCCCTGCCCATTGGCACAGGCGCGGCGATCTATCTACAGGAATACGCTACAAAGAATTTTTTGAATCGCATTATTCAAACCAATATTAATAACCTCGCGGGCGTGCCAAGTATCGTGTACGGCATGTTGGGACTTGCGATCTTCGTACGGGCATTCGAACCGTTTACAAGCGGAAGTATGTTTGGAGTCATGGATTCGAATGGGCGGACCATTTTATCCGCCGGGCTGACGATGGGCACGCTCGTCCTGCCGCTCGTTATCATCAACGCGCAGGAAGCGATCAAAGCCGTGCCTGATTCGCTGCGTCAGGCTGCGTTTGGGGTTGGCGCAACCCGCTGGCAAACCACCTGGCATCACGTATTACCCAATGCCCTGCCAGGCATTCTCACCGGGAGTATTTTGGCTGTCTCGCGTGCCATCGGCGAGACAGCGCCTCTCATCATCGTCGGCGCATCCACTTTCATCAGCATAGACCCTGACGGACCGTTCTCAAAGTTTACGGCTTTGCCGATCCAGATCTATCAATGGACAACGCGCGCGCAATCTGAATTCCACGCCATTGCCGCAAGCGCCATTATTGTCCTGCTTGTTATGCTGCTGACCCTGAATGCCACGGCGGTGTTGTTGCGCAACCGCGTACAGAGAAAATATTAGATGGATTAAAACTCTGAAGCTTTTCTCTTAAATCAAAACTACGGAATTTACAATGAAAACCTTCAGAGTTTAATAAGGAAAAAAATATGCAAACCAACAAAACACCTGAATACGCGATAGAGACCAGGGATCTATCCATCTTTTATGGCGCATTTGAAGCTGTCAGAAATGTGAACGTGCTGATCGAAAAACAAAAGGTCACTGCCATCATTGGCCCTTCAGGATGCGGCAAGTCCACACTGCTGCGCGCCTTCAACCGCATGAACGACTTTGTGCCAAACAGCTACGTCAAAGGCGAAATACTCATGCGTGGACAAAACCTATACGGCTCAGATATAGACCCTGTTGAAGTCCGCAGAAAGATCGGCATGGTCTTTCAAAAGCCGAATCCATTTCCCAAGTCTATTTATGAAAACATCGCATGGGGCGCGCGCATCAATGGCTTCAAAGGAAATATGGATGAGCTCGTCGAGCAATCTCTGCGCGGCGCGGCGCTTTGGGAGGAAGTGAAGGAAAACGTTCAGAAGAGCGCCTACGAACTTTCTGGCGGACAGCAGCAACGCCTGTGCATTGCGCGCACCATCGCCATCCAGCCTGAAATCATCCTAATGGACGAACCTGCCTCTGCGCTTGACCCGATCTCCACACTGCGCATTGAAGAACTGATGCAGGAACTTAAGAAAAATTACACCATCATCATCGTCACCCACAACATGCAGCAAGCCGCGCGCGTTTCAGATTACACCGCCATGATGATGCTGGATAAGGAAGGCTCACGCTCCGGCACGGTGATCGAATTTTCTGAAACGAAAAAGATCTTCACGAATCCGAAAGACAAACGAACCGAAGATTACGTGACTGGAAGATTTGGATAAGATGCCAAAGCCAAAAGTGATCTTTATTTGCACAGGCAACCCGGCCCGCAGTCAAATGGCGGGAAATCGCCTGCGCCTTTGGTTGACCGAACCAAATGTCGCCCAGCATGACTTTCTTCAGATGTAATTGTCGGTAGTAAAATAAGTTATAAGAGGTAATTATGATTCGAAAAACTTTTGAAAACGAGATACAACAAGTAAAAGATGAAGTGCTCCTGCTTGGCTCGATGGTGGAACACGCCATCATTGCATCGGTGGAATCATTAAAGAAACGCGACATTAAAGGCGCAGAAAAGATCATCGCTGAAGATAAAGAGATCAATAAAAAACGGTTTGCAATTGAAAATCAATTGATGATCCTGATCGCCACACAACAACCCATGGCGCACGATCTGCGTTTGCTCGCTTCCTGCATGGAAATTATTTCGGAATTGGAACGCATGGGTGATTACGCCAAGGGTATTGCAAATATCAATGTCCGAATGGGCGAAGAACCTTTGCTCAAGCCCTTGATCGATATTCCGCGCATGGCGCAGATTGGCACAAGCATGTTACACCGCGCATTGACCGCCTTCATTAATGAAGATGTGGAAACCGCAAAATCAATCCCCATCGAAGATGACGAAGTGGATGCGCTCTACAATCAGATCTATCGAGAGTTGATGATGATCATCATCCAGAATCCCAAATCCATTGAGAGCGCCAACTGGCTGCTTTGGGTGGCGCACAACCTTGAGCGTGTTGCAGACCGTGTGACCAATATCTGCGAACGCACAGTCTTCATTGCAACAGGCGATTTTAGCGAGATCAAATCCAGTGATGATGAGTTTTGGAAAAATCAAAATAAGTGATGCGTAAGAAGTAAAAAGTGGACACAAATTATGTGCCCACTTTTTTTCTTCTGTTCATCTTAAGCAACAGTTTTTAACCGTTCATATCAACCGATCGCCTTCTTCTGAAACTGAATCCACGCGGTAGTGACAGCCGCGGCTTTGACGGTTGTGGCGGGCGGCTTGCGCCACGATCAGCGCGGATTCGACAGCGTTGCGCAAACCGATCAAGCCGTCGCTGAGTTTGGTCGTTCGATAAAATGTTTCAATTTCATTTTGCAAATGACGCAGTTCTCGAATGGCGCGTGAGAGTCTTTCTCCGCTGCGTACCAGCCCGACATAATGCCACATGATATTTTGGATCGTTTGCATATCCCCTTGTATGAGCGCGGGGTCTGAATCCGCGTCGAGGTGACTCTCGTCCCAGGGCGGGATCATCTCACGGGTTGGGATATGAAGCGGGATTCTGTCCAATTTGGATTCAATATCACGCGCGGCGCGGTGCCCCCAAACCAGTCCTTCCAACAAGGAGGTGGATGCAAGCCGATTTGCGCCATGCAGCCCTGTGCAACTGACTTCGCCAACCGCATAAAGATTCTCGATACTGGTTCTTCCAACTTGATCCACTTGTGCGCCGCCGCAGAAATAATGCGCGGCAGGCACAACCGGAATTGGCTCACGTGTAATATCCACACCGAATTTTAAACAGGTGGAATAAATATTAGGAAAACGAGCGAAAATTTCATCCGCAGATTTATGCGACGCGATATCCAGCAATACATGCGGGTATCCGCGAGTTTCCATGATGTGATGAATGGCGCGTGAGACAACATCGCGCGGCGCGAGGTCCTTCCATTCGGGGGAATAATCTTCCATGAACGGGCGCCCATCGGGGGTAAGCAGAATACCGCCTTCGCCGCGCAAAGCCTCAGAGATAAGGAATCCCTCCGAGCCCGGCACAGCCAGCGATGTTGGATGAAACTGCATATATTCCGCGTTGATGATACGCGCCCCCGCACGATGTGCCATTGCCAGACCATCTCCGCGCGATCCTTGAGGATTCGTAGTGCTGCGGTAAATTCTTCCCAGCCCGCCGGTTGCTAAAATTGTGACAGCGGCTAAAGTACGGTGTACAGCGAGTCCCTTGCGGTCAAATACATATGCGCCATGGCAGGTCACAGGTTTATACGTATCCAGCGGATCGCGTGAATGGTGTGGATAAGTGATCAGGTCCACTGCTGTAGCATCGGTGAACCATTGTATGTTTGGTTTGGTTTGTAAAGCATGGATCAATCCCTTGCTGATCGCCGCGCCAGTGCCGTCGCCAACGTGGAGGATGCGCCTGCGTTGATGCGCCGCTTCATTCCCATAAGCAAGGCCGCCGTTTTGATTTTTATCAAAAGCTATTTTGGAAATTTGTATTAGAACCTCATCCAGCAGTGGAGGGCCTTCTTCTGCAAGAATGCGTGCGGCTTCGGGTAGCGAGGCACCTGCGCCGGCCGCGAGGATATCTTCTACGAGTAACTCAGCACGATCATCTGAATTACGGTGGATGATTCCACCTTGTGCCCAGTTTGTATTTGAATCAAGTGGTTCTGCGCGCGTGATAAGCGCAATACGTCTTTTGGGGTTTTCGGCCAGCCTCAAGGCGGCCGTTGCCCCGGCAATTCCACATCCAATGATTAATACGTCGGTTTGTAACATGGGTGATTTACCTTCAAACTCTACCACAGAGACCACAAAGATCACTGAGATTTTTAAATGGGGTTTAATTGGCAAGTCTTTTAATACCACCGTGCTTAAGCATTTTGACGTTGAAATTAAGGAGTAAACCTATTTTGCCTCCAGATATTTTCAAATACGAAAGCATTTGGGCTTCATGGATTGGCATAAGGTTTTCCAGTGATTTAATCTCAACTATAACTGCATCATTAATTAAAAGATCAAGGCGATAACCACAATCAAGTTTTACTTCTTTATAAAGTAAAGGAAGCGGGACTTCTTGCAATGCCTCATATCCCCGCTTTATCAATTCATATCGTAAACATTCACGATAAGCGGATTCGAGCAAACCAGGACCAAGATTGCGATGAACTTCAATTGCAGCACCAATAATTGTTTCTGTAATTTTATTTAATTCTTCCATACTTAAGGATTTCATCTTTTCTCTATCCACTCTAACTTGGTTTAGAAACGGTTTTACCACAGAGATCAAAGATTACGGGGAATCCTTTAAAAAATCTCTGTGAACTCCGTGCTCTCTGTGGTGGGCATGTCTATTTACATTTACCCAATTGCAATCATTCTCTTTACTGCGCGTTCGGCGCGGATGCGGACATCTTCGGGAACATCAATGATGTAACGGTCAAGTTTTAACGCGTTGAGTGTGTCTTCCATGGTGATCGTGTTCATATGCGGACAGCGTACCATGCACAAACGCAGCATATCTTTCTCAGGGTTGGCGGCGGCGATATTATCTCCCATGGAACATTCAGTTAAGACCAGGTATTGCGGCGCTTTTGAATCTTGCACAAACTTGATCATTGCGCTGGTGCTGCCTGAAAAATCGGACGCGGCGGTTACTTCGGGGCTGCATTCGGGATGGGCGAGGATGGCTACTTCTGGAAATTGTGCACGTACCGTTTCAATGTCATTTATTGTGAATTTCTCATGGACTTCACAGCGGCCCGTCCAGCCGATCATTTGATAATCCATATCTGTTTCAAATTCCAAATTTGGCGAACCATGCTTTGGGAAGATAATATGCATGCCGGTTTCGCGCGCAATGTTACCCGCCAGATATTCATCGGGTAAAAAGATGATCGTATCTGTATTAAGCGATTCGACGACCGCCTTTGCGTTTCCGGAGGTGCAGCAAATATCGCTTTCGGCTTTTACGTCGGCATAAGTATTGACATAGGTCACAACCGGCACGCCGGGGAATTTTGCTTTAAGCGCGCGCACATCCGCTGCGGTGATGCTTTCTGCCAATGAACAGCCCGCGCGGTTGGATGGCAATAAGACTTTTTTCGATGGGTTTAATATTTTCGCGGTTTCGCCCATGAATTTCACGCCGCAAAAAACTATGATGTCTTTATCGGTCTGCGCCGCTTTGCGGCTTAACTCCAAAGAATCGCCGACAAAATCGGGAATGGAGTTGAATAAGGCAGGCTCCATATAGTTATGACCCAAGATCACCGCGTTCCGTTCCTTTTTTAATTTGTTGATCTCAACTGCGATCTCTGCTTTGTAGCGCAGTTCCACGTCAGGAACTACGTTCGCGAGTTTTTCCTTCATGCCCGCGTACATTTCTTCAACATTGGTTACTTGTGAAAGCATGTAAACTCCTTATACGTATAACGATATAGATATCGCATCACATTACTTCGTCCATTGTAAGCTAAAGTCAAATACCTTTGGCGAATGCGTGAGTGCGCCAATGGAAATATAATCCACGCCCGTTTCTGCGATTTGGCGCACCGTTTCCATGGATACGTTCCCCGACGCTTCAAGTTTCGCGCGTCCATTGGTTATCTGAACAGCTTCGGTCATCGTCTTAACAGACATATTGTCTAAAAGGATTCTTTCGACTCCCAGGCTTAATGCAACGCGCACATCTTCGATGCTTCTTGTTTCAACTTCGATCTGCAAGCCATTCCCATTTGCCCTTGCGCGCCTGACCGCTTCTTCGACCCCGCCTGCAAAATCAATATGATTGTCTTTGATCAGGATCATGTCAAATAAGCCGATGCGATGATTCTCGCCACCGCCCAGTTTGACGGCGAGTTTGTCGAAGGTACGCAGCCCTGGCGCTGTTTTGCGCGTATCGAGAATGACAGCCTGCGTACCAGAGACAGCGTCTACAAATTGACGGGTGAGCGTGGCGATGCCAGACATGCGGCCAAGATAATTGAGCGCGGTACGCTCGCCGGTCAGCAGGGGGCGGGCATGTCCATTAAGACTGATCAACTCCCCGTTACGGGTGATGCGTTGTCCGTCATCCACATGCGCATTAAATTGAATCGAATCATCCAGCATGCTGAAGACAGCGCGGGCTACATCCAACCCCGCAACTACGCCATCTTGTTTGGCGATGATCTGCCCTTTCATGGCGGCATCTGCGGGGACAATGCTATTGGTGGTTACATCGCCTGTGAGAATATCTTCGTCAAGCGCGCGGCGGATGGAATCAAGGATTTCGTTTTGCATGGCAGGCTCGATTATATAACGAAAAGCAGGCTCCGCGTCCCATTAGACTTGGAGCCTGCTTTTATGGGGGAAATTTATACCTTCGATTGAGCGGTGTTTACTTTTTGTTTGGCGCCTGTGCTGCGCGTAAAAAGGAAAATGACAGTGATCAAATATCCAAAGTAACCGATCATTTCAGTCAGGGATGGGTTGCCATTGTAGCCGAAGAGCGTCTTGAGTAATTCGCCAAAAATAGATTTTTCATCAACAAAGGCATTCACATCCCAAACATGTTCAACAATGGAGGGAATCCAATTGATCTCATTAAACTCGTGAACGCCATGCGCAACGAGGCCTGCGGCAAAGAGAATCAGCAGAATCCCTGTGACTTGAAAGAAGCGGCGCAAATCCAGACGCTCGGTGGTAGCAAGCAGAGACCAGCCAAGCAGGATCGAGGTGCCAAGCCCAAGCACGACGCCTGCAAGTGTTTGAATGGTGTTCAAGCCGACATTTTCATTGTTGCCAACAAAGAAGGCTGCGGTGATAAATAAAGCGAGTTCCACACCCTCGCGTACCACTGCAACGAAAGCCAGCCAAAAAATAGCGCGTTTCCCGGTGGATGTGGCGGCGGCGGCTTTGTTGACGCCAGATTCAAGTTCACCTTTGAGGTGACGTGCCTGCCCGCTCATCCAGAAGATCATCCAGGTCAGGATGCCTGCCGCAAGAAGCATGGTAATGCCTTCGTAAATTTGTTCGGCGCTGCCTTCAAGACTCAAGCCAAATAATGTGAGGACTACAGCGGCCAGGATGCTAACGCCGACCGCAATGAGCGTGCCGAGCCACAATGCGGGGACAAGGTCTGTACGGCGGATCTTGCGCAGGGCGCCGAGCACAATTCCGATAATGAGCGCAGCCTCAAGGCCTTCGCGCAGGGAGAGTAGATAAGAAGGGAGCAAATTTTACCTCGCGTTAAATTTGGAATGTGGAACAGCCTATATTTCAGGCTGTTCATTGCGACATTCTAACATGGGGATATGTAAATTGACAAGATATTTATCACATTTATGATAGATATTCGTCACTTCTTGTTAGGAGACGATTTTCCTAATTTATCTGGCATTTTCTTCAATTTTGCAACCCGTATTTGGAGAGCCTGCCTTACCGCCGCCCTTGTCACTTCTTCTTGTGCGGACTGGCCTTGCTGGCTTTCATCACGCGCCGATACGGTGGCATATTGATCACAAGGATCTGCGACATAGACGGATCTAACAATTTATTCCACAAATTGGAATAACTGAGCGCGAAAGAATCGGGGCGCAAAGTGGAAGTGATGACTGTCGGCAGGTGGGCGTTGTAACGATAATTTAGAACGCTGTATAACTTATCCTCGGCCCAGACGGAACTTGCGCCGCTTTCTTTCAGATCGTCGAGGATCAACAAAGGCGTGGTGCGGATCTCATGGAAGCGGCGATCAAACGGGACCTCCGAACTGGGGCGAAAAGTCTGACGCAGATAATCGAGCAGGGCAGAAACTTCTATCAGCAGCGCCTGCCCGCCGAGCGCGATGCGATAGTTGCCGACGGCCGCCGCGAGATGAGTCTTGCCGCAGAATGATTGACCTAGCAGCACGAGCCAGCCGTGGGGTTCTTCAGAAAAACGTGCCGCCGCGCCGAAGGCTTCATGCAGGGTCTTTACATCTTCCTTGCTTACTTTTACACGCGTGATCTCTTTGTCTTTATATTTATTTCCAAACTTATCCTGCTTTTCGGTGATGACTGTGGTCACGGCTTCCTTGCCGATCTCATCTTCGCGCATTTGGAATTTTTCAAAGGTCATCATCTTCATCTCAGGCAAAGACAACATCGAAATGCCGGGGTTGCTTGTCTCTTCCGGGCGGCGATAATCGGGCGCGCTGATCTTGATATATTTTACAAATTCATCATCCTGCAAACGCGAGCGGATGCGTCCTTCGATTTCATCCAGCATCAAATTGGTCGTGATGACGGTCGCCAGTTTGTTGATGTAACGATAGTTGATGATTTGAAATAATTTTTCCTGCGCCCAGGCCGTGGCGTTCTGCGTGCCGAAGTCATCGAGGATCAATAGATCGGCGCTGCGGATCTCGTCAAAGCGTTGCTCAAAGGTCGTTTCAGGGTCGGCATAGGCAAAGCGTAACGAATCCAGCAGGTCTGGCACGGTGATGAAGAGAGTTGGAACCCCCCTATTAACTGCATCGTTCGCAATCGCAGCCGCAAGATGAGTCTTTCCGCAGCCGTATCCGCCTTCGAGCAATACCCAGCCTTTATGCAAACGCGCAAATTCTTCACAAGCTTCAAAGGCTTTGTAAATATTTTCTTTTTCCTGCGGGGTCATGAATTTTGCTTTGTCATTTCCCGCAGACTTAAAGTTCTCAAAACGCAAATGGGTCAAACGATCCAGGTTGCTTAAAGCAAACAAACGATTGCGCGCGCTTTGCGCCACATCTTTCGCGCGGCAGATGCATGATTCCAGCCTGCCAAATTTTTCATGTCCGAGCGGCAGGTCCATGCGCACATAACCCGCGCCGCCACAATGCGGGCAGTTCGGGTCGCCGAGCGTCTTTATCAAATTCTCAATCGCGGTTGATGAATTCGGAGAACTCGTTGTCCGTGTATCGTTTTGCATCTTGGACAGGGTCTTGTTTATTTTGTCTTTCATCTTTCCCTTTTTCCTTCCAGCGCGTCAAAATGGCTTCCACATATTTCCAGTTGCGAATATTGCGGCTGACTGCGATCTCAAACGCCTCTTCAAACCACATGCCTGGATAATTTTTTTCGGCTTCACGCAGCATGTCCGATAATAAAGGCGTGAGCGCGCCAATGTTTTCTTCATACAACTTAAATATATTTGACTTCCTCATGGGCGTGGACATGATCTTTGCGGATTCGCGCCATTGACCTTTCGCAAACGCTTCAGCAGCGAGACGCCCCCGCGGAGAGTTGAGGAAGTAGAACACATCCGCTTTATGCGCAGACTTGAGCAGGGTGCCGCGCTCAACAGATTTTTCCAGCCCAAGCTGAATCTCAATAAGACCCAAACCCAGCGCGTCCGTCTCAAAATCCGTTTCACATAAAGCGCGGAAGTGCCCCTCAATCTGCTCGATGCGCCAGATGGCATAGAGAGTCACCTTCAATTCTGCGATGTCGTCTATTTCTTTTAATAGATGAATAAATGAATCGGGTAATTGAGTGAATGTTTCAGATGAGGTGAATCCAGTGAATTTATCCATATTGTTTATGTAGGGGCACAGCAATGCTGTGCCCCTACTTTGAATTATTCGTTAGGTCTAAAAACCCTCGTCGCCGCGTTTTCAAATTTTGCCAGCGCGCTGCGGAAGATCAACTCGACGCTGCCGACAGGTCCATTGCGATGCTTGGCGATAATGATCTCAGCAATGTTCTGTTTATCCGTATCCTTCTCATATTGATCCGGGCGATAGATGAACATTACGATATCGGAATCCTGTTCAAGACTGTTATGAACGATAATGTTATTGGCTACAAAATTATGATGTTCGGGCACGGTCAGATCATAAACCAATTCTTCGCCATCAGGCTCAATGGAAATGATGCTATCCCAATACACATCGCTTTGAGAAAGATTTACAAGTTCGCTTGATTGAACGACCTTTGCCACACGATTTGCTCGTTCACGACCTACATTTTGTTTGTAAAGACCGGTGCCGGAGTATTGAGATTCGATTGCAGACTGCATTTGGCGGGTTGTCATACCAATTTTTTGCATGGCAGGGACGACATACATGCGCCAAATATTGTTTGGAATTACATCGCGATTTGTATTGGATTCGCGTGTTCTCAAATATTCTTGAATCTCTGCTAATCTTCTTTGTTTATATTCGCCAACTGCGCCGATTTTTTGAATAAACAACTCTAAATCAGGTTTTCCTGTAATCGTGACGGTGTACTGATCTCGCCCTTTTCCAATCTGTGGAACACATCTCAAAATCCCAATAATGCCTAATTTCAAAAGAAGGGATTGGACATCATTTGCAAGTTGCGGACTGCTGCTCGCGTAGTAAGCCATCGGACGGGTTTTAATGCCTTTTACAAGTTGAATACTTCCATCAGTCGCCCAAAGATGACGCAGAAAAATTCCGAGCGCATGTTCTGGCTGCTTGAACACTTGGGCAGGAATGCGCTTCTCGTAAGAACGAAGACCAAAAGCGCGTAATTCTTCAAGCCAATCTGTTACGGCACTATGCACACGGTGAGTGTGGTGCCGCGTGGAAGTTAGGTAAACCTGATACCATTGCCTTTCTGGAGAAATTCGCGGATTAACTTCTTCACCAAAAACTTCGGTTGCAAACTTTACAACCATATCAGCCAGGTCTTTTTCACGAGTGGTATATTGAATAGCATGACTCGGCAATGTGCATCCATCGCCAATTAAATGTCCAAGCAAAGCCAATTCCGAATTTGACATGGTTTGTTCGTGTTGAGTAACGGGAAGCAAACGGGGTAATGCTAAATAATCATTAGGTTGAAATTCATCCAACCGCTTCCAGCCGTTAATCGTTAAGAATTGATGATTTCCTGTTGCGCGAATTTCCCTTCCCAGCCTGGTCGTTATTTTGAAAACTGATTTTACGCCCGTACAAAATGCGCGATTGACAGGCATGGATACCAGTTTAAGAGTATCTTGATTCAATGCCCAAATATTGAAGCCTGATTTTCCTTCCAAATCGCGGATCGGGATATTTTGTCCGTTCTCAAGAGTGACCAATGCATCACCAGTAAGGCAACCCGACTCTCTCAAATCGGAAAGGATGGGTTTTTTATCGGTGCGCTGTTCCACTGCGCGGCTCAACTGCGCCGCGGCAAGCACGGGGACATTTAACTCGCGTGCCAGCACTTTCAAACTGCGTGAGATGTGCGAAACTTCCTGTCCTCGAACGCCTCGCCCAGGGGGCGCGGCCCGAGGATCTCGTCCGAAGCCATCCCCCGCTGACCCCTGACCATGTGCTGGCGGCGCTGGCGTACGCGGTCTCCGTCGTGCGGCAG